>JALHTA010000362.1 GCA_022865545.1 Actinomycetota bacterium
TACTCCTGGAGCAAGGATATGGGCACCGATTATCCTGTCAGTTTTCTTATCTATCAGGACCTTATAGCCGGTTTTTTTAAATCCAAGCCTCCTGGAATTATACCATTTTGTGCTATCTGCCATATTGATACGGTAATCCAGGCCTTTTTCCCTCTGTGCTGGTATTTTCTCTATAAAAGTTTTTTTAAATCCTATAAGCCTTTCCCAGTCCACATCTACAGATCCCTTTAAGACAGTACTCATATTTTCTACAAGTTCTGATATATGGGCTGCCCCATGAAGGACTTTTTTAGGATTACAGCCTCTCAGGGCACAGGTCCCCCCAAAAGGAGAATGATCTATTATCGCAATATCCATTCCTGCTGATCTGCAGAGGTAGGCTGCATTTGACCCTGACCCTCCCGATCCTATAACTACTACATCATATTTTCCCTGAAGCCAGGATCGAGATATACGGAAAAGAGGGCGCTCTCCTCTCGGAAGAGCTCCAGGATATGCAGAGCTACCGCTATGGTATTATTAATCTTGGCGGAAATTCCAGACAGGAACTGGACGATAAATTAAAGCAGTGCACCAGTTTATTGAGCTTTGATCTTGAAGACTGTTCCGGTTAATTCTATTGGACTTATATATTTATTATGAGAAAATCTATATAGGAAAGTTTTATTTAGCATAAAATAAATTATCTGCTATGGCTATAAACAAAGTAATATTTGGTACTGGCACTGGAATTTGAAATGAACGGAAGATGGCCCTGGCAAAAGGAATAATAAATCTTGCTTTAAATCATGACCAAAGTTAATAATTCTAAAAACAAAGTCCTGAGAGAAGATAAGATTATCTATATTGGTTCGGACCATGCAGGTTTTAAATTAAAAGAATATATTAGGATATATTTATCAAAAACCGGTTACTGCCCGGTGGACATGGGAAATGAAAAATATGAACCCGGGGACGACTACCCGGATTATGCCGCCAAAGTGGCAAGAAAAGTATCAGAGACCGGTGGAAGGGGGGTCATAATCTGTGACAGCGGAGTTGGGGTTTGTATTACTGCAAATAAAATAAAGAATATAAGGGCAGTAAATCCGACAAATACGGTTGTCGCGCGAATGTCCAGGGAGCATAATAATACCAATATCCTATGCCTGGGACAAAATTATATAAAACCTCTTTTGGCTAAAAAGATAATCAATATCTGGCTGGAAACAGAATTCAGCAATGAAGAAAGACATCATAGAAGAGTCGATAAAATAAACAGGACCTGAAGATCCCTTAAAGTTGTATTTCAAATTACAACTATACGGATTCTTATCGCAATATTAATAAATCTGGATAAATCCTATTTAAATAATATCTTTTTAATCAATTCCATATTATCTACAAAACGGTAGTTCAGGGAATTCTCGTTAATGTCTTTTTTATGTTTTAGAAGTTTTTCTGCAAAATCCTTATACATATAAATATTATCCACAGCAAGTTTTAAAGATTTTACCCGATCTTCCCTGGGGTTCTGGTAATCTATTTCAATGGTCCCGTCGTAATCTGTTTGGAGTAGATAATAGAAAAACTCAAGATTGTCCCAGAAAGCGATCGTCCCAAAGATAAGGTCCGGGTCTGCATCCCTGTAATTATCATTCAGGTGGACGATACCAAGCTTGTCGTGTTCGGTTAAAAATATTACATCTTCTCCCAGACCTTCCTGGCACTGAAGGGCATGCCCCGTGTCTATTACTCCCTTCAGGTTTTCCATACCTACATCATTGAAGAGTGCCATCATTTTTCCAATATTTCCAATATAAAATCTCTGGCGCGGATCCTTTGCTTTATATTCTATACAGACAGTCACATCATGATTATGCGAACAGATATCCTGGAAACTTTCTACCATATTTTTCCAGGCAACCGAATAATCCGTCTGGAAAGGATAGTCATAGCCATCATGAGCTGGCCATACCATGACTTTGGTCCCGGGGATCTCGGCAGCAAAATCTACAGCTTCTTTACACAATCTAATATTATCCTGCCTTATGTTTTTCTCAGTGGTAACCAGTGCGCCATGCTTCCACTTCTTATCATCATAGTTTATGACAGTACAGTCCCCCGGTTTTAACCCGTAATCATCAAACATCTTAACCAGTTTATCAGGATCTGAAGGAAGCGGATCTGTGGGCCATGTTAGCCCCATTCCGTGAAGACCCTCTATTTTTGACATGGCTTCAAAACTTTCTTTTAGGCCAAATGGCCCGTGGTAGCCAGAGGGTACATACCTCTCAGCATATGTATCAAATACTACAGCATCTGCCATTAGTCTCATTTTCATCTCTATCTCCTTGATCGATTAATAATATAAATAGAAACGAATTAACTTATCCTCCTCCAGAGATAAATTTCTTAGCATATTCCTTGACCTGTTTTAAGGTCCTATCATCTGGTTCCCATAAACAGCTATAACCATTATCTATAAGCTCAAAGCCAGCTTCCTTTATCAAAGAATTCAAAATTTCTATAGACTCACCACTCCAGCCAAAGCATCCAAAAGCAGCTGCTTTTTTACCCTTAAACCTAAGTCCTTTGATAAGTTCAAAGACTGAAGCCATCGAAGACAGTATGCCGCTGTTTACAGTAGGAGAACCAAACAGGACCATCTTCGACTTAAATACTTCAGTGATTATTTCACTTTTATCTATCGTGGAAGTGTTTAAGATCTTTACAACACAACTTTCATCCAGTTCTTCTTTTAAGCCATCCTTTATTGATTCTGCAAGTAGCCCGGTACCGTTCCACATCGTATCGTATAATATGAGTATTTGTTCTTCCTGGTAATCACCGGCCCATTCGAGGTATTTATCCACTATTTGCATGGGTTTATCTCTCCATATAATGCCATGACTTGGGCATATCATGTCTACCGGTAATTTAAGGCCTATCAACTCATTTATCTTTTGTGCTACCAGTCTACTAAACGGAGTAAGTATATTTGCATAATATTTTATTGCTTCTATGGAAAGTTCACATTTATCGACAAGATCATTGAATAGACATTCACTGGCATAATGCTGGCCGAAAGCATCATTACTGAAAAGAATATTGTCCCCGGTAAGATAGCAAAACATACTGTCCGGCCAATGCAGCATCATGGCCTCTATAAAGATAAGTTCCCTTTTACCAAGAGATAGTTTTTGACCGGTCTCCACCTGGACAAAATTCCAATCTTTGTGA
>JALHTA010000363.1 GCA_022865545.1 Actinomycetota bacterium
GAAGGTCAGTCACCGACCTTAGTACCTTGAGAAAATCTGAGACTTCGTCTGAAAGTTTAGCTCTTATTCCGGTGACTCCCTTAAGAGAGACACAATAGATAAAGCCCCTTCCTGCGGCTGCGATATCTGCAAGTCTTTCCCGGCCGGATGTAAGAGAAGCTATCATTATATTGTCTATGATGCTTTTTTCAAAAAGGGTCCTGTATTTATTAAATTCTTCTAAAGGAAGATCAGGGATTATCATACCGTCTACACCGGATTCTTCAGCACTAGAGAGAAATCTCTTAACACCATAAGCATATATAGTATTAAAATAAACAAGAAGCACTAAAGGGGTGCTGCTTGTCTTTCTTATTGTCCTTACAGTATCAAATACGGTATCTGTATTTGTCCCGGCCTCAAGGGCTATTTTGGATGTCTTCTGTATTACGGGCCCATCAGCAAGAGGATCCGAAAAAGGGATGCCTATCTCTATTATATCCGCTCCACACCTGTCGAGAACCTTAAAAAGTCTGAGTGTCCCGTCAAGATCCGGAAACCCGCATGTTATAAAAGGAATAAATGCCTTACGGTCCTCTTTTTTCAATTCCTCAAATACTTTTGAGATCCTATCTCGTCTATCTTTGTTTTCTATCATTTTTTACCTTTACTTTATTATTTATCCGGTAAACTTACTTTATCCGGGATTATTATCGATATCCTTATCACCGCGGCCGGAAAGATTTACGACAATCACCTTATCTTTTCCAAGCTCCGGGGCAAGTTTTTTAACATATGCAAGTGCATGTGCGCTCTCATAAGCTGGTATTATTCCCTCAAGCTTTGAAAGAAGCCCGAAAGCTTCAAGTGCCTCGACGTCATCTGCATATACATATTCGGCAAGTCCTTTTTCCATCAGATATGAATGCTCGGGGCCAACACCTGGATAATCAAGACCTGCTGAGACTGAATGAGCTTCTTTTATCTGGCCGTATTTATCCTGGAGTACATAGCTGTGGGCGCCATGAAAGACTCCTTTATCGCCATAGCTTAGCGTGGCTCCGTGTTTTCCGGAAGAGATCCCTTCACCGCCAGCTTCTACCCCGGTTAGTTTTACACTGCCGGCATCCTCTATAAAGGGGTGGAAAATACCTATGGAATTACTGCCTCCCCCCACACAGGCCACTATATGATCCGGAAGCCTTCCTTCTGCTTCAAGTATCTGCTTTTTAGTTTCAATACCTATTATTACCTGAAAGTCCCTGACCATCAGGGGATACGGGTGAGGGCCCACCACGGAACCGAGGAGATAATAAGTATCATCAACCCGGGATACCCAGTACCGGAGAG
Source organism: Actinomycetota bacterium (assembly GCA_022865545.1). Classification (GTDB taxonomy): domain Bacteria; phylum Actinomycetota; class Humimicrobiia; order Humimicrobiales; family Humimicrobiaceae; genus M55B120. The sequence goes on from JALHTA010000363.1 coordinate 1,330, forward strand.
CTTCATTGACTGCATCTTTTAGGGTCTTGCTACCTGAGTGCACCTCTATTACTTCAGCACCCATAAGCTTCATCCTGTAAACATTGGGTGCCTGGCGCTCTACATCCCTTGCACCCATAAAGACCTTGCATTTAAGGTTAAAAAGAGCTGCAGCTGCTGCCGTTGCCACGCCGTGTTGTCCGGCCCCTGTCTCTGCAATTATATATTTCTTTCCCATCCTCTTTGCCAGCAGGCACTGCCCCACTGTATTATTGACCTTATGTGCTCCAAGATGGCAGAGGTCCTCCCTCTTCAGGTAGATCTTTGCCCCTCCAAATTCTTCTGTTAATCTCTGCGCAAAGTAAAGCGGGGTGGGTCGTCCTACATAATCCTTAAGCAGGTATGAGAATTCTTTCTTAAATTCTGGATCATCCCTGTACTTTAAATAATTTCTTTCAAGTTCCTTAAGGGCGCTCATAAGGATCTCGGGTACGAACCTGCCGCCGAACCCGCCGAAATACCCCTTATCGAAATTATTTTCCTGTTCTTCCTGTCTTTTATCATTTCTTTTATTCATAAAACTTAAAACCTTTTAATCTATTTATATTTATTTTTTTTAACTATTATTTGATATATATATATCATACACCCACAAAGATGCGGACATAATTACCTTAAGGAATATTTTTTTACAGCCCGTCTTGTGCTCATTTTTATAATCATCTATCCATGTTCCACTCCAGCGGCCTGCCTTGCCTCTTCTATGAAGCTTTTCACAAGCCGGTGATCCTTCTTTCCGGGTGAGGATTCAGGTCTTGATGACACATCAATACCAAATGGCCTTATATTTCTTATTGCCTCTCCAATATTTAAATGATCAAGTCCCCCGGATAGTATAAATCCTGGTATGGATCCATAA
>JALHTA010000364.1 GCA_022865545.1 Actinomycetota bacterium
GCACCTGTAGCTATTATCTCTTTTGCCTTGATCGATGCTATATTGGCTGACAGTTCTGTATCAATTGACTCGACATTACCTCCCCCGCCGCAGCAGGTCGCGTACTCCCTGCTGTTTTCCAGTTCGACAAACTCAACTCCGGGGATCATCTTTATAAGGTCCCTCGGTTCATCATAAATACCTGAATTCCTGCCAAGGTCGCATGGATCATGATATGTCACTTTGCTGTCCACCGGATTAAGCTTTATTTTTCCATCCTTTGCCAGCATATAAAGATACTGGACCATATGCAGTACTTTAAAATTCATTTTTACATCTTTTACTGCACTCGTATAGGTATGGCTCCACATATGATAGCATGAAGGACAGGAGGTAACCAGGACCTTAGCCCCGGTATTGTTGACTCTTTCAATATTGTGCGCGGCAAATTCCTCAAAATCCTTTGCAAAACCTGATGACATAAGCGGAAATCCGCAGCACCATTCATCATCTCCCAGAAGTCCGAAGTCGACCTCTGCACTCTGCAGGATCTGGACTATGGACCTTGGTATCTTAAATGTCCTTGGAGAAAAGGATGATACGCATCCAACGAAATATATTACTTCTGCCTTTTGCTTAATATACATATTTTCAGGAACTTCAGGAACAGGTTTTATCCAGTCTGTCCTTCCTTCATTCGTATCAAAAGAGACATTTCTTGCTTTCTTTAATCTTTCCCTCATCATATTCATGACCTCAGGATACTGGCCTTCATCTACCATGATCTCACGCAATTTTAACCACAGGTCCTGGAGCTTTATATTTATATGGCAGTCCACCTCGCACCTGGAACACATGGTGCATGCAAATGCTGCGTGTGATATTGCTTCTATCTCATCTTTGGTCAGTTTCCTTTTTAATATTTTTGAAAGAAGACCGTATTCTTTGCTGACAGCATTTTTTAATTTTTCCATCTTCTTTTTTGGTGAAATGGATACATCTTTACTTCCCTGATAGGCAGAACACAGATCAAGGCAGTTTCCGCACCTGGTACAGGCATCTATCTCAGCCAATTGTTTTATTTTTAATTTATCTAATCTCATTATTAAATCCTACTTTCAGTAATAATTTTAATATCAGACCATCAATCTATCCCAGGACTAGAAACAGGTCCCTATGTACTATCCTAGTGTTTACCCTCACTTAATTTATTATATACTGCAACTACCGGACCGAATACCATATGCGAATATTTTCCATAAGGTATGTATGCGGCAAATAAAAACAATGCAGTTATATAGGCATAGAAGAATATTGTAGCCAAAATACTCCAATTCGCACCAGGAATAAGATTGAGTATGAGAGATAGGACATAACCGGCTGGAGCAAATGCCGCCCTTGCGACAGGTGTACCTTTTGCCAGAAAGAATGTTGCCTCATATATAAATGAAAATATTGCTATACTTGAGATGATCACACCTGCAGATTTATCTTTTAACTCAACAGACATATATTTTTTCTTAAGCAGTAGAAACCTCAGTACAGCAATAAATGCTCCACCAAGTATTGCTAGTTTTGAGAGATCAATGACAAGAGCTGTAAATCTGTTCTCAAGTGTTCCAAATACCATAAAAAACCATGGACTTGATCCATCTATTATATTGTTAGGGGCAGCAGCAATAGCTATCACATGAAGGATCGTTATCAATGTAAAGCTTGCCAGTCCCCAGAACATAAACATGTGGATTAGCCACTTTAGTATGCTGTCTCTCAGAAGGTTTCCATGGACTATTCCATCAGCAAAAAAGCTTTTTATCATTACCGGTGCTTTTCTGCTGAAAAGAGCCCTGCAAAATAAACCATTACACTGTAAAAACTTAAATATTTTGGATCTCTTCTTTCCTCCATCTTCCCCTGTGCCTTCCATCCAGATGGACACACGGTATAAAAAACCCAGGCAAAAGAGGAATAAGCATACCCCAAAAATGATCCATAAAGCTGTCTGATTTATTATCATATTCTTCCTTCTATACGAATCTTTTAATAATGATTACCGGCCTGATTAACTGTTACAATCAGGTTACAATTAAACCTGACTTATAATATCATATTTGACTTATAAAAATAAGATGCTTTTAGTTGCAGACAGTATGAATATCTAGAGTTTCATTTCATTTATCCTGTTGTCACTGACTAAGAACCTTGA
>JALHTA010000043.1 GCA_022865545.1 Actinomycetota bacterium
AATTGGATTTGATCCCGCAATCGTAAAGGATGTCTTGAATATGGTAGACAATAATGAATACAAGAGGCGACAGGGCTCACCAGGGATAAAGATCACCGCCCGTGCCTTTGGAAAAGATAGAAGATATCCGATTACGAACAGGTTCAAGCTTAAATAGTAAAATCTCTCCGCAGCTGCTTAAATACTGTATTTTATACAGATCAGGAGTATTCTCAACCCGGAGTAAAATTATGATTTATTTAAATAATATTTTAGAAAATCGAAGGTAATAAAAATTGAAGGAATTTAGTAAAGCTGAAGATCTATTAAAACAATTTAAGGCAGATAAATATCTTTTTGGACGGGATGTCCTTAAAAAAGCAGGGCCTGCCGCTTCAAAAATTGGGAGACATGCACTTCTCTTCAGGGGTACTTTTGCAGGAAGCGACGATTATGTCGATCTTATCCAAAATACACTGGGACAATCCGGAGTGACTCTGGACGGTATATTTAAAGGTGCAAGACCGAACGCTCCCAGGGAGGACCTTTTAAGGATGGCCGACAGCATAGATTCGGTAAAACCTGACTTCGTTATCAGTTTTGGAGGAGGAAGCACTATTGATGCTGTTAAGGCTGCTATCGTTCTTCAATCACTTGGTGGCAGTGTTGATGATTATTTTGGAGCAGGTCTGGTATCTGCCGCCAAAAAAGTAAAAAACAGAAAACTACTTCCTCATATTGCCATACAGACCCTGGCAAGCTCGGCGGCTCACCTCACCAAATATTCAAATATTACAAATATCAGTACATCCCAGAAGAAGCTTATTATTGATGATGCCATAGTCCCGGACCAGTCTATTTTTGATTATAGTGTAACCTATGGTACTCCCCTGGAAATTGTTTCCGACGGGGCCTTTGACGGTCTTTCTCACATGATCGAAGCTCTTTACAGTACAGAAGGGAAACCTGAATTTAGGAAAGTAGCAGAGATTGCACGTACGGGAATAGGACTTATTGTGAAATATCTGCCTGAAGCAATAAACACTCCCGATGACGGCATTTCAAGAGATGCATTATGCTATGGAACGGACCTGGGTGGTTATGCTATTATGACCGGCGGGACAAATGGGGCTCATCTTACCAGTTTTTCACTTGTTGATATTTTAAGTCATGGACGTGCATGCGCTATTATGACTCCCTATTATTCTGTTTTCTTTGCATCTGCCATAACAGATTCTCTAAGGCTTATCGGTAATATATTTAAAAAATATGGCTATTCAAGAACAGAATTTAACAGTATATCCGGCAGGCAGCTCGGCCTTTCCGTGGCAGCCGCAATGTTTGGATTTGCAAAAAAAATCGGATTTCCGACTACTTTAAACGATGTGAGGGGGTTTTCCATTACTCATATTGATAGAGCTCTTAAAGCAGCTATGGACCCTGATCTAAGTTCAAAATTACAGAATATGCCAGTCCCCTTATCGTCCACTATGATAGGTACTTATATGAAAAAAGTACTTGAAGCTGCAGCTTTCGGGGACCTTGGCATAATAGAGAATGTGGAAAACTGATCTTTGTGATCTATCTGTCAATATTATTGTTTAAGCAGTAGCTTGATAAATGGGGCACAATACAATGTTTTTGTTTAGACGGCTATTACGATAAAGAAGATG
>JALHTA010000365.1 GCA_022865545.1 Actinomycetota bacterium
ATAGAGATAATTATCCAGAGATAGAAGCATCTTAATAATTTTTAATAAGATTTTCTTTTTAATCTTTTTTCCACCCGATCCCGAATTTTTTATTACTTCTTATAAACCAGATAATTAAAATTAAAAAAGAGAAAAATTCACCCAGTATTAATGCGATTATTATTCCATTGATTTTAAATAGCGGAATAAAAATAGCAAGCATCGCTAATTTTACTATGTCAGTAGTGGTATATAATTTTAATACACTGTTTCCGCTGCCCTGATAACTGCACATATATTTAATGACTAAATTGGTAGGCATAAAGATCAAGGGTACCAGCATTAACTTTCCATATCGTATCATATCCGGATCGTCTACCTTGAAGAAGAATTTAAGAAGAAATGGAGTAATAAACCAGAAAATTATAAAAAGTATTACTCCGCTTGAAAAAATAATATATAGACCTTTTTTGATTATTATCCTGTTATCCTTTTCAGGATGTGCGGCTAATTTAACTGTTGGGACATTGACCAGGGTTTTTAAACTATTTTTAATAAAAGTCGGGAAAACACTTATAACACTATATATCCCGACCATTGTAGCATTTGAAACAGCATCCAGGATTATTCTTTCAATATTTTTTGCTATAACTGAAACTGCACTCGCCCCGGTAAGCTTGAAACCATGTTTTATTAGTTCCCTGTCTTTATCAGGTCTGGGTTCTTCTTTGCTTACTCTTTTCCATATCAGTAAAGAGAAAATCAGGTTATATAATGATACGATCAATAAATAGACAATTATGGTTAAAAGATAATTCCGATAAAAAAATAGAATAGAACCGCATGCTGCAAATCTAGTAACCGCAATAGCAGTATTCAGTAATAGTACTTTTTTAAATTGTCTTTCCCCGTAATAAAATGATTCCCAGATATTAAAACCAAAATAAATCGGCACCATAAAGCTTGCAGCCAGCAGAGCATATTTAACATCTATTCCCCTGTAATAGCTTACTGATAAAATTATTAATACCAGGCTTGCAATCAGTGAAAATAATCCGCTGATTTTAATAGCTTTAATAAAGAATCTCCTGTATTTTTTTGCTATAGATTTCGCAACAGATGTGTTAAGGCCATTTATGGAAAATATGATCAACATATTTATGACTGAAAAAAATAACTTATAATTACCCAGATCTTCATAGCTAAGGAAACGAACAAGCAATACATTTAATAAAAAGCCGTCCAGTGAAGCGATCATCATATTTAACATGCCATATAAGCTATCGCTAAAATTTTTCTTTAGATATTTGGCAATCCTGGTATTGCTTATATATTTTTTTACTGACACTTTATTCATTAATTTAATATGATTTAAAAACAGTGTAATAATATTAAATTTAAACAGGATTTAATTATTTAATTGCAGCTATCCCGTATCCGGTTGTAATAATACCCGAATTTGATCCTCTATCTGAGTGTGATCTATTTTCAAGCATTAATACATTTTTTAACTTCTTTTTTATAAACTTGTTCTTCGTAACAGCAGCTTTTTTCCCGTCCGTCCCCTTAAGCTTCATCTCCAAATTTTTATATTCCAGGTATAATGACAGACTATGATCAGTGCCCATTTTTTTTACCGATACTTCCCTGAATCCGATTTCCCATAATTTTTTACTGATCCAGTCATAGGAACATTCAAGCTCATCTAAATCCTGGATATCATCACCTATTATAAATGGGACCGTGACAAGTAAAATCCCACCACTTTTTAATAATTTATAAAACTGTTTTAATAAATATTCCATCCTGTCTAAATATTTTATTGCTTCGGAAAATATTACACAGTCAAATGAAAGACTCCCGTAAGCTGATCCCTCTGAATATTTAGAGCAATTAAAATTGTACCTATTAAGGGTTTTTCTTTTTTCCCCAAAATATAAGATGCTTGATCTATCTGAAAGTAGATTCAAATTCTCTTCCAAAAAGTTTGAGATATAAAATTCCGTTATTGAAAAATCTGAAAAATCCTCATCTCTTAATTTTTTTTCATCGATTACCTGTAAACCCGGTTCAGAAAACAGCCTGCTCCTTATATATTTCGACCATTCTTCAAAAGAACATTTTTCCTGGTTGCCGTATATTTTTTTTGCTTTCGAAACTCCCCTTCCAAGATGCATATA
>JALHTA010000366.1 GCA_022865545.1 Actinomycetota bacterium
TCTAAGAACCACTTTCTTCTTTCTTCCTGACTTATATTATCCGCTTTTCCATTTCTAAAATATTTGTCTACATTGTCTTTCGTCCATTCATTTTTTTCAAAGAATTTATCTCCTGAAGCCTCATAAAGCTCTGTACCCGGGTAGACCTGTATCCGGTGAAATGAAAATGTATGAGGCTTAAACATTTTTATCCATTCCAAAGTTTTATTAAGGTCAGACAAGCTCTCTCCTTCAAAACCCGTCATAAAATTTGTGTGGACTTTTATTCCATTTTTATGGCAAAGTTTCATCGCTTTAATATTTAAGTCAGTGCTGGCATTCTTATTCATATGTTCCAGATCACCGTCTTTTATCGACTCAATACCCAATTCTATCTTTACGCAGCCTGCTTCAGATAATAGATGCAATATATCATCATTTATTGTAGGTGTGCCAGTCTGCATCTCCCACTTGATCTTCTTATTTAAACCACTTTTTATAAGTCTATTACAGATGTTTTCTGCATGAGAATGAGAGGCTAAAAAATTATTATCATGAAAGTATATTCCATCAACTTTATAATCAGATACAAGTCTTTCAATATTTTCAATAATATAGTCCGGACTATGAAAGCGTATGCCACGGCCAAAAGTCAATGATTCAGTGCAGAATTTACAATTATTAGGACAGCCCCTCGAAGACAATATACAGCCAGATCTAAGATAAAAACCCTTTACGGTATTATGATTTGCCTCAGTATAATAATCCATATCAAAGATCCTGTAATCCGGAAAAGGAAGATCATCAAGATTTCTGATATTTGCACCAGAGAAACTGGAATTATCGGAATTTCTATTAAAAAGACCTGGTATGCTTAATGGATCCTTTCCCTCAGCAAGAGAAAGCATCGTGTATTCAGCTTCACCGACCGCGACATAATCCAGGCCATCTGTCTTGTTAAGAGTTTCTTGCGGCATTGCGGTAGCATGATGTCCGCCGGCAATGATAATACCATCGAAAAAATCCCTGATATATTTAACGCAAGTCACGGTATCATGGATAAGGGGAGATATTGTTGTCAGACCGATAATATCAGGTTTAAATTCCAGAATCTCCGATCTCATGTCCTTATTAACTGATTCTCTATTACCAAGTCTGTATCCCCTTAAAAACCTGTCATACACCCGGACTTCATGATTATTTTTCTTTAAGAGTGAAGATATATAACTCAAACCAAGAGGGAGCCATCTAAATTTACTATATAATGCATAGGGAGTTATGAGTAATATCTTCATTTTCTTACACCCTGGATCTTATGAAAATGTTTGAAAAATCTATTACTGGAGGGATCTTCATCTAAGTCTTTTATTCCATGTTTTCTCTTAAATCTTAATAGTAGGTCATAGGACTTCAGGTCAGCCTCTATTAGATCGCTATTTATAAAAATTGTATTTGCACTAGCGACCCTACCATCATCAGGTCCTCCATCAATAAATATTTTCCTCCCGTCAATAATATTAATATCCGGCTCTACCGCCAGGGATAATTCTGCTATTCTTTCTTCCAGATGATCCCCGTGAAGAGTCCTCCGCTGGCAGGGATGCATAAAACCTACCAATGATTTAGTCGAGAAAGTAAATCCTGCGCTCCAGTGCGACTTAAGATTAGAAAGATTTATGATCTTATCGTATCTGTAAATGCTCTTTGAAAGTATTATATTCTTAAAATATATTCCATTGACCGGAATATTGACCCAGCCACCATAATCAAATACAGAAACTCTGATACCGTATTTTTTTAAGAAATCAAAGCCCTTTTTACTTATAACTTTTCTTGTTGGCAGATGCATTAGCCCGCTGCAATCACCGATACATATCTTTTTTACTCCAATGTCTTTAAGCGAACATACTATTGATTCCAGCATCTTTTTAGAAGTAGAGGCAGGGTATGGATTGGGTGAATTAAGGCTTATTTTTATAAGCACGCTCATAGAAGAGCTAAAACCTTTAAAAATCTTATCACTTGAGCCGGTCATCTGGAAAAGAGGATCTTCGCCGCTAAACGAAAGATCTATTTTATTGCTACTCTTTTGTATTCGTGGAGCACCTCTTTTAATAAAAAAGGTATTTTTAATTATTAGTTTTCTCTCTATGCGGTCTAATATATTTTTCATTTTTTTAAAACTATATTAGAAAGATAAAAACTTGTCCACATAAAACATTTTTACCATGCTCCAAATAATTTTTAAAATAAAAAAGAA
>JALHTA010000367.1 GCA_022865545.1 Actinomycetota bacterium
TATGTACTCAAGAAATGATAATAATTATAAAGTAGACTGTTAAATAATGAATATATGATATGGCAATAAATCTTATTAGGGTAGCCCCAAGTTACAAAATTTCGAACCAGATTTTACAGGAATTGATCAAACTTCAAGACTTGTTTACTACCTATTAAGAAAATGTATCTGAGATATACAATTAACTAATTCTATCTTTTAGGTCACTTAAATCGGATATAATATGTATTAAATTTACAATTTCATTATTTTCATCGAGGATAGGGTCTACTATGCAATTTAGACATATCTTACCAGCCTTTACAACTCTAGTCTCTCTCTTCTTTGAAGTTAATACAAGTCTTCGGGGGCACGACTCTATGGGATGAGAGATCTGGTCAAGTAGTGTGTCACAACATTCATCCATAATTGCTATACAGGGTCTACCCACTAGTTTTACCATGGCTTTATTGCAAAAAAGTATGTTTCCTTCTTTAGAGGTTATGGAGATAGCATCACTTATTGAATCAAAAATCATCCACCATGTATGATCACTTAATTTTGGATGATTAAGTTCAAAATCCATTTCAGAGAGTCCCTGATATTAATATTTCAAAGTTCTTTTATATTGATTAATTATTACACTATCTTTATTAATGTCAACATAGACAATACATAAGAGAATTTGTCCGAAACTGGTAGACCATAGCGTACGAAGTTAGAACCAGGATTATTGGTTCGGATAGAGATATTTTTATACCGGAATTAAACTATTAACTGCAAATAATCTCATATAATTTTCAAATATATTTTCTTCTTTTATATTTTCTAATAAAATAGAAATTTATTCTCAACAATGAAATGAAATAATTTATATGATAAACATAGTTGTTATATCTATAAGTTTGGCAATAGACTGTCTATCAGTCTCTATTGCTGGAGGAGCTACTACATCTAAACCAAAGGTAATAGATGCTCTAAGGGTTGGTTTATTCTTTGGCCTCTTTCAAGCTCTGATGCCAATAATTGGTTGGTATATTGGTTTTAGCTTTAAAAGCCTAATAGAAAATGTAGACCACTGGATAGCATTCGGGCTACTCTGTGCCATAGGCATAAAGATGATTTATGAAGCATTAAAAGGAAAGAATGAAAAAAGTAAAAGTAACCTGCTAAGATTGCCAGCTTTGCTAATACTTTCAGTTGCTACCAGTGTCGACGCTTTAGTTGTCGGTATAAGTTTCTCATTACTGGATATTTCTTTGTATTTATCAGTAGCCATCATTGGATCATTTGCCTTTATATTTTCATTCTTTGGATATTTTATAGGAAATAAAATTGGAAAATTTTTAGAAAGCAAAGTGGAGTTAATAGGTGGAATCATATTAATAGGAATAGGAACGAAAATATTAATAGAACATTTGATATAAGTCTACTTTGAATAACTCCCCTACTAAGATATCTCACTATTACTTTAATTTGATATAATATAATAATCTAATAGCATTATGTTTTAAGGAGAGGGTTAAAATGATGATGTGGCCAAATATGATGGGTGGTCTTTTTGGAGGCTGGGGAATTGCCTGGATAATATTCATATTTATCTTTATAGCAGCCATAATTATAGGAATAATACTATTGATCATATGGCTGGTAAAAAGAGCGAGCTATTCTAGTGAAATTTCATCAGTTAAAGGAGGTAATGCCCTTGATATACTGAAAGAGAGATATGCCAAAGGTGAGATTACCAAAGAAGAATATGAGAAAATAAAAAAGGATATCAGTTAAAATGAAAAGTTTGAGAAAAATTCTATTATCTTCACTTGTACTGATAATAATCGGTATTGTAGGTCTTTTCATAACTCTATTTATAGGAAATATAGGAACAGGAATATCCAATTTTGGTGCAGGCAGGGGTTATTCATTCAGCCAGGAAGATATGGGCCATATGTCCAGAGACTTCCCCCAAAATGAAAATTCTATTGAGCTCACTTTTGAAGATGTAAAAGATCTCACCCATGAGTATATTGAGAGGAATAATCTGTCCGGTCTTGAAATAGCTGAGATAATGGAGTTTTCTAAAAATTTCTATATTGAAGTGCATGAGATCGATACTGGAATAGGAGCATTAGAGCTTCTTGTAGATAAAAGCAGCGGTGTTATATTTCCGGAATATGGACCTAATATGATGTGGAATATAAAATACGGAATGCATTCCCAAATACCTCTTTCACAAAATGATATTACTATGGATATCAGTGAAGATAAAGCTCTTGGGCTCGCAGAAAGATACCTCGCCAAAACTAATATAGGTGAACTTGCTGGAGATGAAGTAGAGAAGTTCTATGGATACTATACCATTCATACCCTGACTGAAGATGGGGATATCGCGGGTATGCTAAGTGTAAATGGATTCACAGGTGATGTCTGGTATCATAACTGGCATGGTATTTTTATTGACATGACTGAGGAACATTAGAATAAATAGAAGATAAATATGGAAGAGCATCATAAGCAGCACCAGGGGCATAAGCAACATCAACATATGGTAGCTGACTTCAGGAAGCGTTTTATAGTCTCTATCATAATAACCATACCTGTACTGCTGCTCTCACCACTAATACAAAGGTTTCTGAGTTTAGAGGAAATTATCAAGTTCCCCGGAGATTCATATGTACTCTTCGGCCTGTCGACCATAATATTTTTCTATGGAGGATGGCCTTTTCTAAAAGGTCTATATAATGAACTGAAATCTAAACAACCCGGCATGATGACTTTAATCGGGCTTGCAATCATTGTTGCCTATGTCTACAGCAGCGCAGTAGTTTTTGGACTTGAAGGAAAAGTCTTTTTCTGGGAGCTTGCTACCCTGATAGTAGTGATGCTCTTGGGCCACTGGATCGAGATGAGATCTGTAATGGGAGCTTCCAGCGCCCTGACTGAACTTGCAAGA
>JALHTA010000368.1 GCA_022865545.1 Actinomycetota bacterium
ACCATCCATAGCAGAATTATCATATATGGGAATATCATCAGAAGAGACAATGTCTTCAGCAAGAGTCATGCCCGGGCTTTCAAGTATAGGCAGATTTTTTACCCCGGGTTTCAAACCAGAGCTTAGAACAATTTTCTGGGCTTCTTCAACAGAAATCATTTTTAAAGTACTTCCCCTGACAGTGTAAACCGCTTATCAATCATTAATATTATTATTTTAAGGTATGCATGTAAAGTAGGTAAATCAGTAAAAATATGTTAAGCAGATATAGGGTTTTTTATACTATTTAAAAATCTTAACTTATCACATCCTTTACAGCATACATTCCCGCTACCCCGGCAGCTTAATTTCTGACTTCTCGTTTTAAAAATTATCAAGTTGTATCATTCAATTGTTGAATGATCTTATTTATCATTTCTTCTTCAATAGCTCCATTACTAAAAGTAATCAAACCGCGCAGCGGCAAAAATTTAAAAAAGGCTTCTACGATATTACTGTTTTGCTTATCATCTGCAGCAGCCATAATGGGACTATTTTCTTTAAAATACTCGATTACTTCCTGTATTGCTTTTACACCAATCGGGTCATTCATTAAATCTTCAATAGTCGAATTTCTACTATATTTCTTCCTGATTGTAATGCTGGATTTAACACTGACGGTCTCTTTTAGGGCCATATCTCTTGAAGACCCTCCAACCAGTATTTCAAAATCTCCACTTTCTACATGCCAGTCCCCCATATCTACATTATAATAGGCAAAGGCTCTTTTACCCAGGGTAAACGTGACCTTCTTCTCTTCGCCCGGTTCAAGCTCTACTTTGACAAATCCCTTCAGTTCCTTCTCCGGCCTGATCACACTGCTTTTGACATCCCTTACATATAGCTGCACAACTTCTTTACCCTTTACCTTGCCTGTATTTTTTACCTTAACTGTTACATTTACTATCTCGCTATCGGATATCTCTTTCTTGTCCAGTGAAATACCGGTATAGCTAAAATTTGTATAGCTTAACCCGTGACCAAATGGAAATAATGGTTTAATATCTTTCGTATCATAATACCTATACCCTATAAATATTCCTTCCCTGTATTCCACCGTATTCTCCTCTCCGGGATAGTTCAAATATGAAGGGTTATGGCTCAGCTTGAGAGGAAAAGTCTCAGCTAACTTTCCCGATGGACTTTCTATACCAAATAATAAGTCTGCCATGGCTCCGCCTCCCGCCTGTCCGCTCAGGTAGCCCTCAAGTACAGCTTTTGCTTTACTAAGCCAGGGCATCTCTACCGGAGAACCATTACTTAATACCACTATCATATTATCATTGACCCCGGCTACAGCCTCGATTAGTCTACTATGACTCTCGGGTATCTTTATATTTTTCCTGTCATACGCTTCTGATTCATAACTATCCGGCAGTCCTGCAAATACAACTGCTACATCTGATTGTCTGGCCATTTCTTTTGCTTCACTGATCAGATTCTCATCAACCTCATCACTGTCCAACTTATATCCTGATGCATATAAGACCCTGGTACTATCTCCTGCTATTTTTATAATCTCATCATATGCATTTTCTATTCTGATAGGATTTATATGTGAACTCCCTCCTCCCTGATACCTGGGGCTTTTGGCAAATGCCCCTATTACAGCCAGTACACTATCTTTTTTAAGTGGTAGAATATAATCCTCATTTTTAAGCAGCACCATACACTGTCGGGCCACTTCTCTTACCATTTGATGGTGGGCTTCTCTATCATAAGTGACATCTCTATTTTGATTATCTACTGCTTTAAATATTATAGTTAAAAGCCTCTCTACGGTTTTATCGAGGATTTCCTCATCTAACTTACCACTTTTTACAGCTTCAATTATTTTCTTCTCTCCCTGTCCGTAGCTTGAGGGCATTTCCAGTTCCAGACCTGCATTCAATCCGTCTACCCTTTCATTGACGGCTCCCCAGTCTGATATTACAAAACCTTCATGTCCCCATTCTTCCTTTAAGATATCGGTTAGCAAGTATTTGTTCTCCGCGCAGTACTTTCCATTAACCTTATTGTAGGCACACATCACCGTCCAGGGCTGCGACTGCTTGACGGCACCTTCAAAACTGGCAAGGTATATCTCCCTTAAGGTTCGCTTGTCAACTTTTGCATCTACTGTCAGTCTTCTGTGTTCCTGATTGTTTGCAGCATAATGCTTAATCGATGTACCTACGCCCTGGCTCTGTACCCCTTTGATGTAACTGGCAGCCAGTTCAGATGATAGATAGGGATCTTCGGAATAGTACTCAAAGTTCCTGCCGCACAATGGAGAACGCTTGATATTTACTGAAGGGCCAAGAAGGATAGAAACTTTTTCAGCCTGACACTCTTCCCCCAGGGCTATCCCTACCTTTTCAAGCAGCTTCCTATCCCATGAAGAAGCCAGGCATGAACCACTGGGAAAGCAGGTTGACGGTACGCTTTCAAAAAATTTCTCACCCATTTGCTTTCTAAGTCCATGGGGTCCATCAGACATCATAATCGATGGTATCCCAAGCCTTTCAATTGCTCTTGTATTCCACCGATCCTCTCCCGAACATAGGCTAGCTTTTTCTTCTAGAGTCATTTGAGAAATTATTTTTTTAATATCTCTTGCCATTTTACCTCCTAATTTAAGACTCTCATTAATATATCAATATTATTATTCTAAAATCCCAATATAAATTAAAAAAAATATTAATAAAAAATTGATCATAATTAAATTTTGCGGTCCAATTCATCAAATATTACTCTACTATGATTCCGAAAAATTTCAACAGGT
>JALHTA010000369.1 GCA_022865545.1 Actinomycetota bacterium
AATTGACAGGACTTTCATCTTTTATTATATGGAACCGGGATAGTTCTCCTCTTTTTTAAGCTTGCCTCTTTTCCTATTATATTTTTCGTTTATTTTTACAATTATAGCCAATATAAGCCTTACCACTCTGCTTATCGACATCTTTGGTGGTATTGATACCATGATGTGCATATGATCTGTAAATTATATATAAAAATGGTCATATTAAATATTTATAAAAAATTGCTTATAGCTCACCAAGTTATCAAGCACTTATAATTACCCCAACCAAAGGTTATCGTATTAAAAAGCAATTCGATGTCTTGACATCATTTTAAATGATGCTATGATGACAATATGAGAACAACAATATCAATAGACGATGTCGTATTGGAACGGGCGCGTGCCGTTTCAGACAAATTAGGTACACCATTTAAGACTATTATCAATGAAGCTCTTCGTAATGGTCTGGACCAAGTGGAACAACCGGCAAAGCAGCTTATCTATAAAACGAAACCTCATAAAATGGGCCTCCGGACTGGTCGTAATATAGATAATATTCAAGAACTGTTGGCACAGATCGAAGGTGAGGATCACCGTTGATTCTAGTCGATGCTAATATCCTATTATATGCGGAAGATTCTCTTCATCCCCGCCACCAAGAAACTCGTATATGGTGGGATAACCAACTATCTGGAACTGGAGTTGTCTGCCTTTGCTGGACAGTTATATCTGCATTTATCCGTATAGGAACTAACCCAAGGGTCTTTGAATACCCGCTCTCCCTCGAACAATCACTCGCTCGCGTACAGAGCTGGTTAGTTCAGCCATGTATGAGAATTATTCGGCCTACAGAACAACACTGGACCGTTTTTAAGCAAGTGCTCACAGATGGTCAGGCTACTGCTAACCTTGTTTCAGATGCCCATCTGGCAGCTCTGGCCATTGAACATGGCTGTGAGCTTGTGTCTACCGATTCTGATTTCGCCCGTTTCCCCAAACTGAAGTGGAAGAACCCTCTTGCCTGACCAACTATCTTAATAGCTTCAAGCCCTGGCAAACTTCTTCTACTTTTTTTCTTTTTCCAGGTGCATGAGTCCATATATTATGGAGTCCTCGAGAGCCTGCCAGCTTGCATCGATCACATTTTCAGATACTCCTATAGTGCCCCATGTCTTTTCTCCGTCAGATGACTCGATTAAAACGCGGACAACAGCTGAGGTCCCTCTTTTTTGGTTAAGGACCCTTACCTTGAAGTCAGTAAGCTCGATCCTGGAAAGTCCTGGAAAACAGCTCTCTATCGCTTCCCTTAATGCACCATCAAGTGCACTAACAGGTCCATTTCCCTCTGCTGTTTTTATTATCCTTTTGTTTCCAACACGATCCTTTACCGTGGCTTCTGACATCATTACGCCACCAGCTGTCCTCTCGTTTAATACTCTATAGCTCTCAAGTGTAAAAAATCTGCTTTTTCTGCCGCCTGCCTCTTCCACAAGCAGCTCAAAACTTCCATCTGCAGCCTCGAACTGGTATCCCTGATGCTCAAGATTTTGTATCTTCTCAAGTATCCTGCTTACAGTCCCTACATCATCTTTTAGATCTATGCCTAATTCTTTAGCTTTGAGGATTATTGATTTCTTTCCTGA
Source organism: Actinomycetota bacterium (assembly GCA_022865545.1). Taxonomy (GTDB): domain Bacteria; phylum Actinomycetota; class Humimicrobiia; order Humimicrobiales; family Humimicrobiaceae; genus M55B120. Next base: position 1,626 of record JALHTA010000369.1, read on the forward strand.
CAGTTCGGACACAAGTATCTTTCTGGTATTTCCAACTTCTTCCGGTTTTACATGTTCAAAAGATTCAGTGGTCTTGCTGATACCGCTGGCATGCATCCCACCTTTATGTGCAAAGGCATAACGCCCCACAAAAGGCTGGTGGTTATTGGCTATCTGGTTTGCAGTCTCATTTACAAAACGGGAAAGATTTGTTATATGCTTTAGATTATTTTTTTTCAGGCATGACTTTTTAAGTTTTATCTCAAGATTAGGTATTATTGTACACAGGTCAGCATTCCCGCATCTCTCACCATATCCGTTCATTGTTCCCTGTACCATTACTGCACCTTTTTCCACAGCTATTATGCTGTTTGCATCTGCGCAGCTGCTGTCATTATGAAAATGGGCACCTAGAGGTACATCAATACGACTTTTTACTTTTTCTACTATTGCTTCAACTTCCACCGGAAGTATTCCGCCATTTGTATCACAGATACATACAAAATCAGCTCCAGCATCACCGGCAGCCTCAAGAGTCATCAAAGCATATTCAGGATCCTC
>JALHTA010000370.1 GCA_022865545.1 Actinomycetota bacterium
AAGGATAAATATAATGGCGATAAATAAATAGAGTATTACTTTTATTTTCATAAAATTACTTTAATATGATTTTAATTATTATACTATATATAATATTAATAAATAAAAATTAACTTCTTTCATTATTGATAAGGGCGATGGAAGAATATTTTGTGAGGGATTAACTGGCTGTCTATAAAAAAAATATTCTGGTATTCTCTTTTTTCTGGGTATTTATCATAGGCACTGCTACTTTTCTCATCGGACCACTCATTCCCATTATCTCAAAAGAACTAAGTGTCAGGCTTGATATAATCGGATTGGCTATATCCTTTGGTGTTATTTCAAAATTTATAGCAACGATGATCACTGGTAATCTTATTGAAATATTTGGATATAAGACCGTATATTTTATTGGAATAATTTTTAGTTTTTTAGGGATTACCGGCCTGTACTTCTCATATTCATACACTATCTTTCTTTTAGCCTTCTTTTCATTGGAGCTGGGGATAGGTGTTGCACATGTAGCTACTTTATCGCTTGTCGGTAATTATTATTTTAAAGATAAGACCAACCATTTAATAAAACTGGCACTTGGTAATGGTATTGCCCTTATAATCTCACCATTTCTGGCAAGTATTATCCTTTTGGTAAATATTGATTGGAGATACATTTATATATTTCTCCTGATACCGCAGGGCATCCTTTTTATTCTTTTATTTTTCCTTAAGATACCTGTCACGATTAAAAAAAACGAAAGTTTAAGGTCATTATTTGGAATAAGTAAAAAAATACTGATCAATCCATATTTTATAATCTGTGCTGTAATAATTATTTTGTATTCCACGGTCAAGGATACTTTTTTCACATGGTTCACATCTTATTTTACTTTTTTAAACATAGAGGTCCAAATGAGCTCCCTGATCCTGTCAGGATATGGGATCACGACATTTGCGGGTATGATAATAAAGAATCTACTTATCAGAAGGCTTAAGGAAAGAAAAGTCTTACTCTATGGTATTATTATTTCTTTTATTTCACTTACTGGATTATTGTTTGTTGATAATTTAATAATTAAGATTGTTTTAATAATGCTATTTGGCTTTGGACTCGCTGCAACCTTTACCATTACTTTTTCACTGGGTATCGAGGTAAACAAGAAATATGCTGGTTCAGTTTCAGGGCTATTGATGGCTGCTGCCTATCCCGGAGTTATTATTTTTCAGTACCTGAGCGGATATCTTTTAGAGCATCTATCCAAAAACAGTGTTTTGATCCTCGATACAGTACTGGTTTTTTTCCTACTGGTATCTGTGGTGGTGTTAAATTATAGAAAGGCTTTTAAAAGTTTGGACTAATGAGTTAAGAAGTGTTAAAAAGATTTTTAAAACTACTGAAAATATAAATAGAAAGGTTATCTATGGAATTTGGAAGATCGGTAATTGATTTAATGAAGGCAAGAAAATCTATTAGAAGCTATGAAGGTGAGAAGCTTGGGCCAGAAGATAAAAAAAAGATTACTGACTATATAAAGAAAGAACATAATACAATTTTTGGCAGTAAGCTTAGATTTGAATTTATAGATGCTTCAGATCTAAACCCTGATGATCTAAAAAATCTAGGTACTTATGGAATGATAAACGGTGCCAAATATTTTATAGGCGGTACGATAGATAAGAATAATAAAATGAAATATTGCCTGGTTGATTTTGGATATGTTTTTGAAAAAATATTATTATTTTTAACAGACCTGGATCTGGGTACTTGCTGGCTTGGGGGTACATTTAATAAAAAAGGTTTCTCAGATAAAATTACTTTAAAAGAAGATGAAATTATACCGGGGGTAAGTCCGGTTGGTATTATATCAAAGAAGAGGAACCTTAAGAGTTCTATTATCAGGAGACTTGCAGGTTCCAAAAATAGAAAACCATGGAGTAAATTATTTTTCAGCGGTAGTTTTTTAGATCCATTAGAGGAGTCTCGTTCTGGTACTTATAAGGAAGCACTGGAAATGGTAAGGATTGCGCCCTCGGCTTCAAAAATGCAGCCGTGGAGAATAATAAAGGAAAAGGGCAAAAATGTTTTTCACTTCTTTATTGATAGATCAAAGTTTTATCAAAGAAGATCAGTTTATTTAAATCTGCAGTATATTGATATAGGGATCTCACTTTGCCATTTTGATCTTGCAGCTTTAGAGCTGGGCCTTAAGGGGAAATGGGAAGCAAGAGATGGTATTCAGGAAAATAAGGGATATGGGATAAGTTCAAATATTGAATATATAATAACCTGGAATGGGTCCTGAGTTAGAAAAACAGGGTAAGGAGCGAGAAAGTGTTTAATGGTCTATTAGATTACTCTTCCTTCTCTTTTTGCTTTAGCGTCAAGACTTACCCCGATTGCCACACCTATAGCCAGGCCTATAGGGATACCAAGAGCAATATTTCCCATTGGGATACCTAGCGGCAGGCCGATACCTACTCCAAGCGGAAGCCAGAGTGCAAGGTTATGGCCCTCATAGATAAGATTATGTTTTTCCTTAAGGTGTTTGACCATATTATCAATAGCATTAAAATAGTTTTTTTGTTCTTCCCTGGAAGATCGGACAAGATTATCAAGACTACAGATGATGATCTCCATCTCTCTTTTCATATTCTGGCAATCTATACAATCAGGAAAAAAATCATTGAGTCTTTTTGATATCCTTATAAGTTGATCAAATTTATATACCTTATATTCCCTGGGACTAAATTTTTGTTTTTGTCTGTCGATTTCCGCGGAGATATAGTCAAACCATCCATTTTGATCTTGCATTTTAGTCTCCTAATTCAATCTTTATAAAAGTTTCTTTATTTTACCACATCATTTATTTTAAAGACTTCTTCAATGGATTTTCCAAAAACATTTGCAATCCTGTAGGCCAGGACCAGGGAAGGACTATACTGGCCCTGCTCAAGGGCAGCAATAGTCTGTCTTGTACAGTTTACTTTATCTGCTAGCTCCTGCTGGGTCATCTCATTATGTTCAAATCGCAGGGGGCGTATAGATGTCTTTATGTGATAGCTGCTCATTGAATACCAGCTTTCGATTTATATAATATCAGGTTTATTGCTGAATTCGAAATGTATCCAGTAAAAATACAGGTATATCCAAGAAACCACATCCAGCCTCTTGGCACACTATTAGTATTTTCATAGAGAGTATAAAGGGTGATACAGGCAAAGAAGATATATCCCATTACGATGATAAGGCTTATCTCGCTTGCTTTCCTGCTGATAAGTATATCCCTTTCATCCCTTTCGATATCATCGGTCTTTTTTCTTCTGGTTGCAATCAGCATAATAAAAAATGAAATGTATCCAGCAGCAAGAAAAGAGGTTGAAACTATAAACCTGGTTTTATCGACTCCCCATGTACTAGGGCCGCCATTGATAAAGAATAGAGGTACAAATACTAAGGCTACTACAAGCCATATCAGCAGTGAATATAATGATCGTTTTTGGTTCCTGTTCATAAGCTGGTCCTTTTTAAATTATGATGTTTAGATGGTAATATATTTTTAACATCATGTCAAATATATATAACATCTATTTTTGCAGAGTAAAGTATAGAATATAGTCATATAATAATTTTGAGGTACCGAGAAATAATTGTTTTTAATACTGCATTAGCTATAATTATTTAAAAAACTTTGACGAAATTCTTAAAAATGGATGATTATAGATCTATTCTAAAAGCAGATCCAATAAATTGGCTCCTGGAAAAGGATAATCCCTCTGTAAGATATTTTACAATGCGGGATATCCTGGAAAGGCCGGATGGCGATCCCGAACTGGAGGAAGCCAGGCAGGACATTATGAAAAAAGGTCCGGTGCCTGCAATTCTGGCTAAACAAAAAGAAGGAGGATATTGGGAAGATCCTAAAAAATACTATACGGCCAAATACAAGGGAACTGTGTGGCAGCTTCTTATTCTTGCAGAGCTTGGGGCGGACGGAAAAGATGACAGGGTAAAGAAAGCATGTGAATTTATTCTAAATAATTCACAGGATAAGGAAAGCGGTGGCTTTGCATATTCAGCCAGTGCCAGGAAAGGCGGAGGAAGACATAGTGAAGTCATCCCCTGTTTAACAGGAAATATGGTGTGGAGCCTGATCCGGCTTGGATATCTGGAAGATCCTCGTGTTAGGAGGGGAATCAAATGGATCACAAGCTATCAGAGGTTTGATGATGGAATAAAAGAATTACCAAAAGGATGGCCGTATGATAGGTTAAAGGCAGCCTGTCTGGGAAAACATACCTGTCATATGGGTGCGGTCAAGGCACTTAAGGCACTGGCAGAGATCCCAGAAAATAAGCGATCTGATGAGGTGGGAAGTGCCATTGAAAAAGGTGTGGAGTATATACTTAAACACCATATCTACAAAAGAAGCCATGACCTGGACCGTGTGGCCAAACCTGGTTGGCTAAAGTTCGGTTTTCCATTGATGTACCATACGGATGCCCTGGAGATCTTAGGGATCCTGGCAAAACTTGGCTATAGGGATGAACGGATGAAAGAAGCTATGGATCTGTTGATCTCCAAGCAAGACAAGCAGGGAAGATGGAAGCTGGAAAATACATTCAATGGCCGTTTTCAAATAAGGATCGAGCAGAAGGGTAAACCAGGTAAATGGATTACCCTGAATGCGCTCAAGGTATTGAAAAATATCTATGGCCGTTCCCAGGATATTTGATGATGCTGCTGGTAGCTTTATTTATTTAGCCCTACTATGATCTCAAGTGGTGCAAAAAAGATTTTTGCTTTCTTTTTGTAGCTAATGTCAAATCCGGCATTTTCAAGTGAATAAGCTACGAATATGGGTCTGCAGTCAATAGACCTGGGGAATTTTTTATGTGCCCACTCATAAAGTCTTAAGAATATGGATCTACCATTATCCTTGGAAAGGCTGACAACGCCAAGTCTTCCGCCTGGTTTTAAAACTCTTTTTATCTCCTTAAGTATTTCTGGAATTTCAGGTGTATCAAAAAGTTCAAGAGTAAAGCTTAAAAAAACAGCATTAAATTTCTTATCAGGATAGGGTAATTTTATGGCATCTCGGCTGATAAGTTTAATTCTATCTGAAAGCCCTAATTTATTTATTTTCCTATTGGTTCTTTCTAACATTTTGGGGGAAATATCTACTCCATGTGCGAATCCACTTTTACCAATACGTTCTGCAATTTTAATTAAAGCATTACCGGTTCCAAATCCAATTTCTAAGACTATTTCCCCTTCCTTTATATTAAGGTATTTCAGTGCTTTATTTATAGATTTTTTTTCAAAAATCCCTTCGGTATAGTCATAAAATCTACTGATTCTATCATATGACTCCCTGGCTTCCTTTTTACTTCTTGAAACCGGCAATATGTCTGAATAGTTAACTTTTGTTTTAGGTTTTGCTGATAACATAATTTATTTTAAATAACTTCCTTAATAGATCAGTGCTATATTTCTAATACCTGTCTAATAAATATAAATACAGTATAACAACTTTCAGCAAGTACTATAAGTACGGTATAATTATAATAATAATTAAGCTATAAAGTAGGCGGTATGAAAAAAAATAGATTTTATATGATCCTGGCAATACTTATTACGATATCTCTTTTTGCGACTTCCGCTATCTGCAGTCAATGTGCCGGAGGCAATCTGGATGAGCTGGAGACATCCGGGGGAGAGGACGCGGAAAATGTAGAAGAGACAGTAGAGGAAGATATGGACACCGAAGATGGCTCAGAAGCCGAAGAGGAAGGATCAGGAGAAGACGGGGAGTCTAATGAAGAAGAGGAATCTACTGAAGAGGAAACCGAAGGAGAAGAAGAGGAAGAGCAAACCCAGAGCGCATTTGAAGAGCCTACTATAGAGCTTATAATCTATGA
>JALHTA010000371.1 GCA_022865545.1 Actinomycetota bacterium
AGAGAAAGCACTATTTAGTAATATTTTTGAGATCCCTTAAGATAAGTTTTTTTACTACCATTATTTCCATTTTCTTTTCCTACCCGGTAGCATATTTTCTGGCCAAAAGAACCAGATTTGATAAAATTTTAATCGTAGTCTAAATGATCCCTTTCTGGATAAATTACCTTCTAAGGACCTTCGCCTGGAAACTCATCTTATCTGAAAACGGAATACTTAATCAGATGCTACTGGGACTACATATCATTGATGAACCTTTAAGGATAATGTATACCCAGACTTCAGTACTTCTGGGCCTGGTCTATACCTATACCCCCATGATGGTGCTGCCCCTGTATGCATCGCTTCTGAGGATCGATGATTCATTCATAGAAGCTTCCCTTGACCTTGGAGCATCAAGGGCCCGGGCATTTTTTGATATAACTTTTAAGCTCAGCCTGACAGGTATATTTGCCGGGACCTTACTGGTTTTTATACCGGCACTCGGATCATTTGCCATACCTGCCATACTCGGCGGAACTGATTCTGTAATGATCGGCAATATGATTGAAAATCAGTTTAATATGGTGGGAAACTGGAATATTGGATCAGCTTTTACCCTCTCACTTGCTGTATTATCTATAGTCCTGGTTTTATTTTATTCAAAAATATTCGGTCTTGAATCAATCTATAAGAACCGGGGTGCCTTGTGAGAGGTAATAAAATATCAGTCCTTAAAATATATACCATCCTTTTCTTCCTATATATTTTTACCCCCCTGATCCTCATATTTATCTTTGCCTGGAACAAGGGTGAAGGTTATGTATTTCCCCTTCAGGGTTTTACCTGGAACTGGTTTATTGAATTATTTGGCGATGACCTCGCTAAAAAATCCATTGGAAATAGCATAGTTATCGCCTTATCCTCCGCCACAATATCTACAATACTTGCATCGCTTCTAGCCATAGGACTGCTTAAGGGCGGGTTCAGGAGACCACAGCTTTTTTTAACCTTTCTTATTCTTCCGGTTCTGATGCCCAGCCTTACCATCGGGATCTCTGCCCTGGTATTTTTTAGAACTGTCAATATACCATTAGGAATCCCCGTAGTCATAATCGCTCATGTATCAATAAGTATGAGTTATGTATTCTTGGTCATTATGGGGAGGATCGAGAGTCTTCCGCTTAGCCTCCAGGAGGCATCTATAGATCTGGGAGCCAGCTGGGTATCTTCAATAAAGGATATAGTTTTTCCAATACTGCTCCCTGCTGTGATAGGAGGATGGTTATTTGCCTTCATGATAAGCTGGAATGAGTTTATAATCACTTATTTTTTAATCGGTACGGGTACTACCCTTCCCATCTACATATTTTCCCAATTAAGATTCGGGATATCTCCAAAGGTAAATGTCATCTCTGTGCTTGTGACTATATTTACACTGGCAATAATATTTATGCTTGTTCTGATAAGAAATATCTATAAAAAAATAGTTTTGGAACAAAATTCTGTGTAATTTTTTAAATTTATTAATAAAATATATATTAATAGTCAAAAGACAAAAAGAATGAGTGGAGGTTTGGATGAACTATAAATGTAAAAAATCCTTAATTAGTGTAAGTACTGTAGTTATCATTATGATAATGGTCCTTGTCCTATTTGCAGGATGCAAAGCTGATCCTGCTTCAAAAGAATTGACTGTATTTGTCTGGGAAGGCTATCTTCCTGAAGCAGTTGTGGATATGTTTGAAGAAGAGACAGGGATAACTTTGAATGTAAATCTTATCTCCGATAATGCTGCGGTCTTTACTCTCCTTAAGGGCGGTGGTGAAGCTGATATAATAATGCCCACCCAGAACCAGGTAAACCGTTTTTATGCAGAAAACCTGGCACAGCCCCTTGACCTGGAAAGGCTTGAGAATTATGCAAATATTAACAGTGCCTTTAAGGACCAGCAATGGTCCATGTGGGATGGCAGCCAGATGGGGGCCGGCCAGACTTATGTCATACCTTATGTTTTCGGCACAAGCGGAATAATAATAAATACTGATAAATATGATGGCCCCACTGAGGGAATCGGATGGGAAATATTATTTGATCCCCAGCTCCAGGGAAGGACTTCTTCCCGAAATTCTGCAGAATCCCTTATGATCTGCCTGGACCTTTCAGGGATACCCAGGGAGAATCTTCTTGGAGACACCCAGGCTACCCTGGAAAAGATCAGAGGGAAAACTTCAGATCTTAAGGAAAATGTTCTTAAGTTTTACAGTACAGGAGCAGAACTTCTGGATATGCTTGGAAATGAGGAAGTATGGGTAAGCCATATTTGGGACGGTGGCGGAAGGAAATTGGCTGCAGGAGATCCTAAATTTGTATATGTCCTTCCGAAAACCGGGGGATTTGGCTGGACAGATACTTTCATGATACCGGCAGCCTCAGGTAATCCTGAAGGTGCGCATCTATTTATTGATTTCATGTTAAGGCCGGATATTGCAGCAGTGGTTGTGACTGAAGGCGGATATACCACTACCGTTGATGGTTCACTCGACCTTGCAGAAGGAATAGACAAAGATCTTTATGTGTTCGAGGATGATGAAATAGCTAATCTTGTATGGCAGATAAGTTTTCCGGAAGAAGTCATCGCTATCTATAATAATTTCTGGGAAGAACTGTCAACTATTGAGTAATGTTTAAGAAAATATTGATCTAAAGGATCAATTATAAAGCGTTTTTATTTATATGGGATATATAGTCGAAGTAAATAATATATCAAAAAGTTATGGGACCATAAGGGCCATAGATGATATAAGTTTTGGGGTAAAGGAGGGGGAGTTTTTTGCCCTTCTTGGTCCTTCCGGCTGCGGAAAGACTACAATACTCCGGATCCTTGGAGGATTTATCGAACAGGATAGGGGCAGTGTAGAGATCGACGGAAGGGACATGAAGGGCATACCTCCCAATCATAGGGACACTAGTATGGTATTCCAGAACCTGGCACTCTTTCCCCATATGAATGTCAGGGATAATATAATATACGGCCTCCGGAAAAGAAGGTACGGACAGTCCGTCATAGGAGATAAACTTTTAAATATCTTAAATATTGTGGGACTTGAGGGTTTTGAAAAAAGGACCGTTCCTGAACTTTCAGGCGGACAGCAGCAGAGGGTAGCTCTTGCAAGGTCACTTATACTGGAGCCAAAAATACTTCTTCTTGATGAGCCCCTGGCATCACTGGATAAAAAGCTCCGGATCATCATGCAGGACGAACTGAAGCAGATACAGAAAAAAGTCGGTACCACTTTTCTATATGTCACTCATGACCAGGGCGAAGCTCTTGCAATGTCTGATACCATTGCAGTTATGAATAATGGCAATATTGTTCAGAGCGGAAGTCCGGACGGGATCTATAACTGCCCCCGGAACAGGTTCACTGCTGATTTTATTGGTGCAGGTAATTTTATAGATCTGGCATCAGTAAAGCTTAATAAAAACATCTATAAGCTCACTACTAAAACAGGTGGAAGCTTCATCCTGGAGAAGGCTGCAAATGAACAAAAGGTAGGTGGTCATGGCATCAACAAAAGTTTTTCTTCGTCTGCAGATGCAGAAAATAGTACGGAAAATGGACAATTAGTTTTTTTTATCCGTCCTGAAAAAATAAAGATATCCAGGGAAGACCGCCGGGAGAAAAACAGCTTCAAAGGGATAATAAGTTCAGTTATCTTTGAGGGACCGGATATCAGGCTTGAAATTCAAT
>JALHTA010000372.1 GCA_022865545.1 Actinomycetota bacterium
CTTTATTATTTTACATATCGGGATCAGGGAATATAATGTATATTGATTTTGCCAACAGGACATTACTGATCTGTATTTTCTCGACTTTTTTATTGCAGGAAGAGATGTTTTAAGTAATTTCATTTTAATCAAATAATGATAATATTATGTTATATTTCATTGAATAAAACTTTCACTTAAGTAATATAATTAAATAATATATTAATATATTTAAAACTATATTATTAATATTTGTACTTATAATTAAATATCATAATAAATTATATCAAGTATTAATATTGTAGACAATATAAATATTAATAATGAGAAAATTTATTAAGTCTATATTTATATATTAATCCTATATAGTAAAAAATTATATAAAAATATAATATATATACAATATAATATATCAATATATTATCATTTACTAAAAATATTTTAAAATTTCAATTATAATCTCCTTATATGTCCACAATAGGTAAGGATAATGATGAATGACATAATAATTGAAGTATCAGGAAATAAAATAAATGGCGAGTTGAACAATTCCCCTACTGCCAAAAAGATATATGCTGCACTTCCTTTAAAGTCCAGTACCTGCAGGTGGGGTGATGAGATCTATTTTGAAATACCTATTGAATCAAAAATTGAAAATGGAGTAGAATTTCTTGACATAGGTTCTCTTGCATACTGGCCCCCGGGTAATGCTTTTTGTATTTTTTTTGGCCTGACTCCAGCAAGTACAGACGATAGGCCCCGTGCCGCAGGACCAGTTAATCTTATTGGTAATATTAAAAGCAAGAATTATCTGATCATTCTTAAATCACTCTCTAGTGGTCAAAATATCAATATTTCTAAAAAATAATAATATTAATTTAAAAATGTCTAAAAATACCAATAAAATTGCAAAGATAGCTATATGCCAGATGAATATCACTACGGATAAGCATGCAAACCTCCAAAAAGCTGAATTAATGGTCAGAAAAGCCTTTTCGGATAATGGTTCAGATATAGTCGTGCTTCCGGAAATGTTTAATTGTCCATATGATTATAATTATTTTTCAAGATTTTCAGAGACTTTTCCAGGTGAAACTACCAGTATGCTTTCCGGAATTGCAAAGGAATTAAATATTTATATTGTAGGTGGTTCCATTCCGGAAAAAGATGGAGATAGGATCTATAATACTTCTTTCGTATTTGGAAAAGATGGAAAGATGATCGCAAATCATCGGAAAATACACCTTTTTGATATCAATATAAAAAATAGTATATCTTTTAAGGAATCAAGATTTATAACTCCCGGAGAAAATATAACTGTATTTAAAACAGATATTTGTACGATAGGGTTAGCTATTTGTTATGATATGAGATTTCCGGAATTAATCAGGAAAATGACTCTTATGGGGGCAAAACTGATAATTGTACCAGCAGCTTTCAATACTATAACTGGTCCAGCTCATTGGCATATAACTGCAAGAGCAAGAGCACTCGACAATCAGGTATATTTTGCCTGTGCCTCACCTGCCAGGGATACAGGTAGCACCTATGAAGCTTATGGCCATTCACTGATAGTCGACCCCTGGGGCTCAATAATTGTTGAAGCTGGCGAACAGGAGACCGTACTGAATGCTAAACTCGATTTAACAGAAATTGAAAGGATCAGGGAAGAACTCCCTCTATTAAAACACAGAAAGCCTGATATATATAAATTAGATCAAAAACCTTAAATACTATAATTATTGTAAATATTAATCATCTATTATGCTAATAAATTCCTCAACCAGCTTGGGGTCAAATTGTTTTCCGCTACAATTCCTGAGCTCTTTAATGGCATTATCCTTAGTCAATGTTTTTTTATAAAACCTGCCGCTTCTCATTACATCATAAGCATCTACAATTGACATTATTCTTGAAAGTAATGGAATATCTTCACCTTTTAATTTCATAGGATAACCCAAGCCGTCCCATCTCTCATGATGGTATAATATATAATCTGCTATATGGGCGAATTTAAATGAAGACTTAGCAATATTGTAACCTATTTCCGGATAGCTTTTGATGACTTCCCAGTCTTCGCTAGAAAGCTTTTCCTTATCCTTCAATATATTATCAGGAATTGCTACCTTTCCAAGATCATGCAGGCTTGCCAGCATTGATAGTTCATCCATCTTGCTTTTCGTTAATCTTAATGCCCAACCAAGTTCACTGGCCATCTTTTCAACTCTTTTAGTATGCTCTCTTGTCTCATATCCATTTTCCAATAATGAATCTATCAGGGAAAACACTACACCGCCCGGGGTGTTTTTACCGGATATTAATTTATTTCTGTACATAGAATCCTTTGCAGAGATAATTATTTCACTGAATTGTTGCTCTCTACTTTCTTTTGTTGAAACACCTAGAGATAATATGAATGGAAACTCCTTTTTGCTCACTTTTTCACACATTTTC
>JALHTA010000373.1 GCA_022865545.1 Actinomycetota bacterium
ACACCGTTAAGATACTTGTTTATCTGTTTGTAGCCTAAACCCTGCATCGAGTTTAAATCTTCTTTGTAACCCATCTCTCGTAAGGTTTTAACTTCTTCTATAAATCCATCTTTAATCATTTTATCAACTCTTAAATTAATCCTTTGATATAAATTCTCTCTATCTCTTTTGAGCCCTATAATGTGATATTTAAATTTTAAATTTTTATTAGAATCTTTTTTTTGCAAGCAATAAATAGGTTCGCCGGTAGATTTATAAACTTCCAAAGCCCTGATTATTCTTCTTAAATCATTAGGTTCAATTTTTGAAGCGGAAATCGGATCTATTTTGGATAATTTTTCATATAAATATTTGTTACCGTGTTCTTTTGCCTCTTCTTCCAGGATTTTTCTATATTCACTATTCTTAGCAGGTCCTTCAAAAAGCGGATTAACTATTGAAGAAATATATAATCCGGAACCACCTGCCAATATCGGTATCTTACCTCTTTTAAAAACATCTAATATTGCATTGGCAGCCAATTTGCTGTATTGTGTCACGTCAAAATTATCAGAGGGTTCAACAATATCTATCATATGATGTTTTATGTCATTTAAGATGCTTTTATTCGGTTTAGCAGTGCCAATATCCATATATCTATATATTTGCATGGAGTCAGCAGAGACTATTTCGATATCAGGCATTTTTTGTGCCAGATTAATAGAAATATCTGTTTTACCTACTCCGGTAGGGCCCAATAATATTATTAAATTATTGTCCTTATTGTTAGTCATTCGATTAGTTCTCCATATAAAGTCCAGGCTGTTGACTTTACAATATTTACTTTAACTAATTCTCCTAACAAGTCTTGTTTGCTGGTGAATACCACAGTTTTATTGGTCCCTGTTCGCCCGGAAAATTGATTTTCAATATTTCTTTTAGACTTTTTATCCACCAGGACCTCAAATATTTTTCCTTCAAGTGTTTTATTAATTTTAGCTGATATTCCCTTTTGTAAATCTATAAGTTTCCATAACCTTTCTTTTTTGACCTGCAAGGGAACCTGGTCTGGCAATAGTGAAGCAGCAGCATTTTCTCTGTTCGAGTAAATGAAAGTATATGCTTCATCAAATTCTATTTCTTTAAAAACATTCAAAGTATTCATGAAGTCTTCTTCGGTTTCTCCGGGAAATCCAACCATTACATCTGTGGTAATTGCAATATCATCTATATTATTTCTAATTTCTTTAATAATATTCTTATAATAATCGATATCGTATTTTCTGTTCATCGTTTCAAGTATTTTGCTTGAGCCAGACTGAATGGGCAAATGGATATGGTTACAGACTTTATGGTAGTTTTTTATTGTTTTTATCAAATCGAAAGAGAAGTCTTTGGGGTGGGAAGTGGTAAATCTTATTCTTTCTATACCATTAATGTTATTTAATAATTCTAATAATTTAGAAAAAGTAACGGGTTCAGAAAGGTCATTACCATATGAGTTGACATTCTGGCCTAATAAAAATATTTCTTTATATTTATTTTCAGCCAAATCAGCTGCTTCTGATAATATTTCGGATACTCCCCTGCTCTGCTCAGGACCTCTGGTGTAGGGGACAACACAGTAAGAGCAATAATTATTACA
>JALHTA010000374.1 GCA_022865545.1 Actinomycetota bacterium
ACAATTGCTCCGGATAAGCCAAACAAGATCGATATAATGGAAAAAATAGTTATTAATAATCTCTTTTTAGTCTGCAAGATCTTCTCTTTATAAAAAATAGTTTTATATCATGATAACAAAACAATAAAAAAAATAAAAAGATAATTTCTGCATTATTTATGCAGCTGGTACTGGTATTTATATAATTTATGATAGATGCCTTTAGCCTTGAGAAGTTCCCTGTGTGTGCCTTTTTCGACTATCTCACCGTGAGACAGGACTATTATTTTATCCACGTTTTTAATGGTGGACAATCTGTGAGCTATGATTATAGTAGTTCTTTTTTCCATTATCTTAACCAGCGCGTCCTGGATGAGCGCCTCTATCTCGGAGTCTATGCTGGAGGTGGCTTCATCAAGGACAAGCAGTACTTCTGGGTTGAATACCAGGGCGCGGATGACATGCCTCCCTCCATACCATACTAAAAGTACCACCGCAAATGTGCTGACAAGTACTAAAACAGGTAAAAATACTGCATAGTAAAAAATAGTCATGAGCATTTCCTAATAATAGGCATTATAAAATTAATTGAATTTAATCTGTTTTTTTGATAAATTTTTACTTACTTAATATTTATTAAAATCTTATAAAGCCAATTTGGAGGTATTAAGAATGAAAATAAAAGGGAAAATAGTCTTTGCCTTTTTATGTTTGATAATATTATTATCAATGTTTTCAGTTTCATGTAGCAGAGAAGCAACTTTTGAAGCATTCGTTATTAGTTCAGAAATTGATGATGATTACAATGCTCCGATATATCCCCGAGAAGAATATGTTGAAGGCAATATAAAGGGCAATATATATGCTGTAATTAAAGTTATTGGTGCAAATCGCGATAATACCTTTAAATTTGCCTGGATTAATAATGATACTGATGAAATTTTATTTGAAGATACTAATAAGTACTCATCTCAGGAAAAAGGTTTTCTGCAAGGGTATTTCTACAGTTTTATTGATTCGGAAAATACATCATTAACACCGGGACAATACAGAGTGGAATTTTATAATAATAATGAGTTAAAAAGTACGGTTTATTTTAAAGTAAGATCTTGATAATACTATTATTAATAAATTCTTAATAAATCAGGATTTTAAAATAAAGCATAATCTTTTTATTGGGTTTATTTTTTCAAAAAATCATTAATAAATAAATTTTTAAACAATATTAATATTTAGTATTATGGAAAAAATAAAAGTTGGGATTGCTGGAATTGGCTTCGCCGGTTCCTGCCATATTGAAAATTTAAGAAGGCTTGGAAATGTTGAAGTTGTTGCTGTTGCAGGTAGAAATATTCTAAGAGTTAAAGATAAAGCTTATAATATGCTCATACCAAGAGCATATAACGACTGGAATAATTTAATTAAAGATAAAGATATTGAAGCAATACACATTACTACTCCCAATAATTTACATTTCCCTATTGCTAAAGCTACACTTGAAGCAGGAAAACATGTGATATGCGAAAAACCCCTGGCATTAAATTCTAAAGAGGCCAAATTATTAGTTGATTTGGCCAACAAAATGAAACTAGTAAATTCTGTAACATTTAATCTTAGTTTTTACCCTCTAATCAGACAGGCAAAAAAAATTGTATCTAATAAAGAACTGGGAAAAATTTTAATGGTACATGGCAGATATTTGCAGGACTGGCTTTCAAAAGATAGCGATTATAATTGGAGAGTGGAAGCAGAGATAGGTGGAAAATCTAGAGTAATTGCCGATATAGGTTCTCATTGGATACATATGATTCAATTAATAATAGGTAAGAAAATAAAATCTGTTTTTGCAGACTCAACTACCTTTATTACTAAAAGGAAGAAACCATATTGTGATGTACCTACTCACACCGAGAGAGAAATCACAGATGATAAATTTGAATATGTTAATGTGAACACAGAAGATTATGCCTCTATATTATTCAACATGGAAGATAATATAAAAGGTTGTCTGGTCGTATCACAGGTTTGTCCTGGTAGAAAGCAGAGAATTGAATGGGAGATCAGCGGTTCTGAAAGAAGTATAGCCTGGTGTGGGGAAAATCCCAATACACTTTGGATTGGTCAAAGAGATGGGTACAATAAAATATTAATGAAAGGTTCTAATATAATGGATAAGGATGTCCATCAATACATGCAATACCCGATTGGATTAACTGAAGGTTACCCGGATACCTTAAAAAATATTTTTAAAAAAATATATGAGCATATAGCGAATATTAAGAATAATGATCCAAATAAAATAAGCAATATAGAGTACCCTACTTTTAGGGATGGTTATGAAATTCAGCTGGTAATAGATTCGGTGCTTGAAAGCATTGCAAATAAAAAGTGGGTAAATATTAATAAAACCCTATAACTGTAATACAATATTTAATGATTAAATAAAATTCCAGCGATTAAACAGTATAAAAATTTTTTAATATTTATTATTTTTATAATAAATCTGTGTGCAAAAAAAAGATTTTTTTTAATTACCTGAGAGAAACTCCAAATTATCTATCTATATTTATGTTTTCATTTTACTATATGATACTGAACCCCATATTGATTGAAATAGGGGATAGCATAAAATAAAGTCCGGGTGATGTAGGTTTGGTCTTTACTTTTTTACTACAAGGATGACTATTGGGCAATTATCTTCAATTATAATAATCAGAAAAATAAAAAAAATATTATTAGCACTTATTACCTACCCGACTTTGATTATAATAACATTTTTCATGATTATTATTGAAAACATCTTAACACTTTTATGTTTATATTTATCTTCTGGATATTTATTGGGTGTAAGATGGTTTTAGCATGTAATAATGCACTTGAAAGCAAGATAAAAACAAAGGCAAAATATTTATATTTACTCTGAGTTTTTACCCGGCAGGGACTGTTACTGCACCTGCAATTTCTACTATGTTGATAAATAATGGATAAGGCTGGAGGAGCATCTATTATATTATTATCATGTTTTTAATTATTATATTTATTTTGTTTATTCTTTTGAAATTTAGGAAATACTCATACAAAGGAAATAGCAAAATAGTTTTTGCATATCTATCCTTTATAGCTATGCTAATATATTTTATTATGCTACTTGTTGTATTTTTATACGATTACAAGAAAAAAATAATAGATAATAAAATATAATAACAGTTGAGTATAATGAATTTATACAGATTTCACAGAATTACGTTCAATTATATTTGATTTTAATTCGATTATATTATTATCAGTGTTTTTTTCATTAATTTTATCAAAAAGATGCATGGTTGCTATTTTTCCTAATTCAAATTTAGGTTGAGAAATGGTAGTTAAAGGG
>JALHTA010000375.1 GCA_022865545.1 Actinomycetota bacterium
GGGTTAATATATCGATGCCGATGTAGCTCAACTGGTAGAGCAGCTCATTCGTAATGAGCAGGTTATCGGTTCAAGTCCGGTCATCGGCTCCAATATTATCTTTTATAAATATTTCTTCTGTTGCCGATTTTAATTACAAGAACAGGCAAGTTTGTATTTTAAAGAAATTTCAATATTCATTATAAAATTGATATGAATAAGAAACAGAAAAAAAATGAGGTAAAAAATGCGTTATATAAAGCTGGGAAAAACAGATTTAGAGGTTTCGGTTATTGGTCTTGGAGCATGGGCCATAGGTGGCTGGATGTGGGGAGGCACCAATGAATCTGAATCACTCAAAGCCATTAATGCTGCAATAGATACAGGAATAAACCTTATTGACACGGCACCGGCTTATGGAAAGGGACTTTCAGAAGAAATTGTAGGTAAGGCTATTAAGGGTAAAAGGGATAATCTTATTATCGCCACTAAATGTGGTCTTGTATGGCATCTTGATAAGGGTGAATTCTTTTTTGATTATGAATCAGGAGAGAAAGTATATAGATTCCTGGGACCGAAATCAATAAGATATGAAATCGAGCAGAGTCTTTCCAGGCTCGGGACTGATTATATAGATCTTTATCAGACACACTGGCAGGATAAGACCACACCTATTGAAGATACAATGGAAACTTTAATGGATTTGAAAAAGGAAGGAAAGATAAGGTCTATAGGTGCCAGCAATGCTGATCTTAAGGAACTGGAGCAGTACAATCAGGTAGGACAGCTGGATGTTGACCAGGAAAAGTATAATTTTATTGATAATGAAGTCGAACAGGAAATTCTTCCCTGGTGTAAAAACAACAGGGTAACTATGCTTGCATACAGTTCTCTGGCCAAGGGATTACTTACCGGAAAAATCACTCCCGATAGAGAGTTTAAGGGTGATGATCTAAGGAAAGGTAATCCCAGATTCAGCATAGAAAATAGGAAGAAAATAAATTCCGTTCTGATAGATGAATTTGAACCTCTTGCTGAAAAGTACGGCCTGTCTCTGGCACAATTATCTGTAGCTGCGCTGATATCACAGGACGGCGTGATAGCACTCTGCGGCATAAGAAATGAAAAACAGGCAAAGGAGAATGCAAAAGCAGGGGATTATTTGATAGAGGAAAGCGATATAATAAAAATCAGAAATGCAATAGCGACTCTTGATCTATAGAACGAATTCCATAAAGAGAAGGGTTTGATCAAAAAGCTGCGGCAGCCCCAAAGTACTTAAAATTTCTAACCAGAGTATAAGACAATTAGAAAAACTTATGAAATTAAAGAATTAAATCCCACTCCCCCTGGTGGATCATTTTGATAAATATAATAAAATCTTTATAATACTAAATTAAAATAATCTTGACGTTTTAAAGATTAAAATAGAAAAAAGTAACCGTTAGTAAAAGTCAATGATCTTCCTAAAAGGAGTATAAACATGATAAATAGGAATAAGCTGGTACAAAATATTGTAGAAGAAGATGGTAGAAATATAAATTATGGCAAGCTTATTAGCAAATCACTTAAAGTTTTTTTTGGAGATGCTCTTAGGATTTCTTTAAAAAATCCATCACAAGCATATTTTTTTTCTAAAACAATATGGTGGCAGAGACAAGCTGCCAGAGTAAGGAATAATTGGGAAAGCAAGGGCATAAATGTGCCGCCTATTATGGTTTTCAGCATTACCAATAAATGCAATCTTCAATGCAAGGGTTGCTATAATCAAAATTTAAGAAAATCATCCAAAGAAGAGCTAAGTGATGAAAGGATGAAGGGTATTATATCAGAAGCAAAAGAACTTGGATTCTCTTTTATAGTACTGGCTGGAGGAGAACCTCTTGTCCGTCCGGAAATATTAGACATAACTGCCAGTTTTCCTGAAATAATATTTCTATTATTTACCAACGGTCTCTTAGTAGACAAGGAA
>JALHTA010000376.1 GCA_022865545.1 Actinomycetota bacterium
ACAAAGTTGCCAAACAGAGTTGCAATGACCGAAGTTATAAAATATATGAAATAAAGGAAACCTGCGATTCTTGCGGCCTTTTTGCTTGTATTCATTTTTTTCTCCATTCTTTTTACTTCATCGATTAAGCTAGATCCTTATTATTTGGGTAAGTACGATAGGAGGCATAGCTATAAATCGTATAGCAAGACCTATTGATCCGCTGACAATTCCCACAATATCAAAAGCTCTTCCCTTTTTGCTGGATTTGCCTTTTTTTATTCTTATTAAGTCAACAACTCCACAAACAACTCCGGATATAGATAAGATGATTGAAGAAGTACTTATTACAAATTCTGGTGTATTATATATGTCCCAATTTTTATTAAGTATTGTAAATACTACTACTAAAACAATAGTTAAAAGAATTATAGCTAATAATAAACCAGATAAGCCAGTAACCTTAGCAGCAATTGAAAGCGCTCCGGTTTCCCCCTTTTTAGCTTCCTCGTGCACGATTATCTCCTTTAATAATATAGCTTGCGTTTAAAAAAATGAAAAAATTTTAATAAAACTATCATGATTATATATTAAAAACAAGTTATATAATTATTTTAAAATTGGTTGGGGGGAGAGGATTCGAACCAATAGCTTTTTATCTTAATTCATATATCTAATATTAGAAATTTCCTATTATTTTGGTATGTAAATCACTTTAAGAATATCCTTACTGAAGTGACCCACACAAAGGATCAATATAAAGATTAGGAGGACATCTAGCTACCCCGGGTTATCAGTTCACTATTACTCAAGTCATACATTTCTTTATACTCCGGAGCGACAGCTAAAAAACCCAATTTATTTAGAGACTTTACAAATACTTCGGTGACAGACTCCTCCCCGTGAACAACAAAGATCTTATCCGGCTTATCCTCAAAGCAGTCCAGCCATTTCAGCAGACCCTCCCTGTCCGCATGAGCAGACAGTCCAGTAAAATTATATATAGATGCCAGGACCGCTATTTCTTCACCAAAAAGCTCCACTTTCTTTTCTCCTTCAAGAAGCATTCTTCCCAGTGTTCCATTGGCCTGATAGCCAACAAAGACCACCACGCTCTCTTCTCTCCACAGATTCTGCTTTAAATGATGTTTTATCCTTCCCCCTTCACACATCCCGCTTGACGCAATTATGATCTTAGGGGTGGTGTCATAATTTAATGCCTTTGATTCATTAACCGAAGCAGTAAATTCCAGATTAGGAAAGTCCAGAGGATTTAAACCATTTTTAACTATGTCTTTTGTTTGCTGGTCCCCATAGATATGCAGATCATCATCATACAGGTCTGTTGCCTTTGTTGCGAGGGGGCTGTCCACATAGACCGGAAAGTCAGGACTTGAAACCAGTCCTTTTTCCTTTATCTCGCGTATCAGGTAAAGGAGTCCCTGTGTTCTTCCAATAGCAAAAGATGGAATAATGACATTTCCGCCTTTTGACAGTGTTCTGTCTATAACTTTTGCCAGTTCTAATCTGTAATCTTCATTGTCTTTATGATCCCTGTCTCCATATGTCGATTCCATAACAATATAGTCCGCTTCCCTTATGCACTGTGGATCTTTTATTATAGGCTGATCTATATTTCCTATATCCCCTGAAAAGACAATTTTCTTAGCTTCTTTTCCTTCACTTAAAAATATCTCAATCGACGCTGAGCCCAATATATGGCCGGCATCCACAAAACGAATCTTAGTGCCCTCACCTATTTCCATCATCTCGCCATAGCTGCAGGGTACTAAAAGTTTTAATGTATTATCGACATCTTTCATGGTATACATAGGCAGTACTTCTTTTTTCCCGGCTCTTTTGGCCCTTTTGTTTTCCCATTTTGCATCCATCTCCTGAATGTGTGCGCTGTCTTTTAGCATTATTGTGATCAGGTCACAGGTAGCTTCTATTGCATATATCTTTCCGCTAAAACCTTCTTTAACCAGTAAGGGCAATCTGCCGCTATGATCAATATGTGCATGAGTCAATGCAATATAGTCTATCTCGCTTGCCATAAATGGCAGCTTTTGGTCATCCTTTTTATCCCGTCCCTGCTGCAGGCCACAATCTATTAAAAGTTTCTTTCCATTTGCTTCCAGGGAGTAGCAGCTTCCGGTTACCTCTCTGGCGGCACCATAAAATGATAAATTCATATCTTGAGTACTTTCTGTTTTAATTTAATAATTATTTAGAGCTTAAAGTATTTTTAATATATTACTATTATTCTAATATTTTTCATAAGATTATATGAAACTGAACCAGAAATACAATCCATACTTTATATTGACATCTACCACTAAAATTAATAGAATTTTCATTTGACTAAAGAAGTAGTTAAAACTTTTTTAAAAAATGAAGTGATAATAGAAAAGGAGACTAGAAAAGTGGAAATCTTAAAAAGAAAAATACCAGTATTTATACTAATACTTGTATTTATACTATCCATACTGGCGATGGTGCCCGGAATCCTCTTAGCTGCTGAAGGAGATGAAGCTCCAGTAGAGGAAGAAGTTATAGCACCGCCGCCCCCTGATCCGGAGCTTTTAGTATTTGACACTGTATATCCGGAGATCCAGGCAGAGCTAGGTAGCGCTTATGAATTCACATTTAAAGTTACCTATGATATGGGTGATGAACCATATGGCCTTGAAGAGGATGTAACAGATAAGGTATTTGATATTGTAGTTGAATATCCTGAAGGATGGTTTGCTGCTGCTACTCCCGCTTACCAGAAAGAAACAGAGATCACTGCAGTCAAGCTAAAAAATGCTACCGAGGAAAACTTAAGAGTAGTTGCTATTCCCCTTATTGATATGGACCCGGGTGAATTTGATATCAAGGTCACAATAAAATCAAGCATAGAAGACGATCCACTGGAGGGCAGTACCCAGTTTAAGGCAATAATAACCTCTACTTACAAGATGGATCTAAAGACAAAGACCGGAAGACTCTCAACAGATGTCACCTCCGGAAAAGACAATCATTATAAGCTGATCATTACAAATAATGGTTCGGCAAATATTGAGAATATAGCTTTGACTTCATCTGAGCCTGAAGGCTGGAAGATAACTTTTGATACCGACGAGATTGAAGTTTTAGAAGCTGGAGAAGATATAGAGATAGACGCCAATATAAGCCCTGCTGATAAGGCTATTGCAGGAGACTATATTGTCAATTTCAGTGCCAATAGCGATAATGCCCAGGACGATATAGAACTCAGGATCACTGTTGAGACCCCGACAATATGGGGGATCCTAGGTATCGCTATTATAGTAATTGTCATAGTTGCAGTTGCATTTATTTTTGCAAGATTAGGAAGAAGATAAAAAATGAGTGAAAACAACAACATTATAGTTGCAGAAGAGCTTACCAAAATATATAACGAGACAACTACTGCTGTTGACCATCTTAACCTTGAGATCAAAGAGGGAGAAATTTTCGGACTATTGGGTCCCAATGGTGCCGGAAAATCTACTATAATACTCATGCTTCTTGGCCTTACGGAACCGACTTCGGGCAGTATCGGTGTTGCTGGTTTTGACTCTACAAGGGAACCCTTAAAAGTTAAATCCATTACCGGTTATCTTCCGGAAAAGGTCGGTTTTTACGAGGATATGTCTGCATATGCAAACCTTGCATATACAGCGGAACTTAACAGGGTCCCTTATAGGGAGGCACAGGAAAGGATCGATGAGGTCCTTGATATGGTAAACCTTGTTGAGAAAAAGAAGCATCTAGTAAAGACATTCTCCAAGGGTATGAAGCAGAGACTCGGTATTGCAGATGTATTGGTAAAAAGTCCAAAGCTTGTCATTTTTGACGAGCCTACAGAGGGTCTTGACCCCAAGGTAGCAAACCAGATACTTCAGACCATCCTTGATCTTAATAGGGAGAAAGGTATAACCTTTATGCTTAGCTCTCATCAGCTCAACCTTGTACAGAAGATATGTGCAAGAGTGGGTATAATGTCAATGGGAAAACTTGTCGGTGAGGGTCAGATGGATGACCTTGGCAGAAATCTCTTTGGCGGCGGTAAATACCGTATTGAGATAGAGCTTGCAAAAGTCCCGGATGAGCTTATAGCAGATATTAAAAAGATCCCAAAGGTACTTGATATTTCAGTTGACGGACTGAAGCTGACCGTCTCTTGTGATACGGACCTGAGGGAAGATATCTCAAAAATCATCGCACGAGCAGCAATAATCATGACCAGGATGGACATAAAGCAGGATGCTTTAGAAGAGATTTACCTAAGATACTTTAAGGAAGAGGAGTAATATGAGAGGTGTATTAACCGTATTTAGAAAAGAGCTTACAGATCACTTTGCCAGCAAGAAGTTTTTAATACTTCTTGCCCTTATATACATTGCAGGCCTTGCTTCTACTTATGTTGCATTGCAGAATATAAGGGACGTTGCAAGTGCTCTGGACCAGTTTGTATTTTTAAAACTTTATACTACTGGCGGAGATGTTCTCCCTTCCTTTATATCCTTCATATCATTTTTTATCCCCATAATCGGAATAATCTTTGGTTTTGATGCGATAAACAGCGAGAGGAACAGTGGGAACCTTTCAAGGCTCATGTCCCAGCCTATA
The DNA here is from genome assembly GCA_022865545.1 of Actinomycetota bacterium. Lineage (GTDB taxonomy): Bacteria > Actinomycetota > Humimicrobiia > Humimicrobiales > Humimicrobiaceae > M55B120. The sequence continues at coordinate 4,618 of JALHTA010000376.1, forward strand.
TACAGGGATAGCGTAATAAACGGAAAGTTCCTGGCTGGGGTCACCACCCTTTTCATCATAGTTGCAAGCATAGCCTTTATAATCGCAGGTGTGGGGCTTACATCGATCGGAGTGCCTCCTACCTCTGAAGAGATCTTAAGGATATTCTTCCTTGTATTCATATGCGTTTTCTATGGTGGATTCTGGATGGGGCTTTCAATACTGTTCTCAGTGATCATGGAAAGGACAGCAGCATCTATACTTACTGCTATTGCAATCTGGATATTTTTAATGTTTTTCCTTCCCATAATTGCAAATGCCATAGCAAATGCCGTAGCTCCGCTTGATGGGGCCACCACGGCGGTGCAGGTGCAAAATTATTCTATTGAGCAGGGAATCTTGAGGATCTCACCTTCGACTCTGTTTACAGAGACGATCGCGATACTTCTAATACCTGTTGGGGGGCATTTTATGCTAAGGCCCATACTTGAAAGCGATATAGCCAATATGATTTCAAGTCCGCTATCACTTGGTCAGAGTCTGATCCAGGTATGGCCGCAGCTTATGGTTATAGTAGCACTGGCTATTATATGTTTTGCACTGTCATATATAATATTTATGAGGCAGGAAATAAGGTCTACCTAGGAGACTACCCTGGCAGTTAATCCTGATGGGTGACGGCTTCTTCGACTAAACTGGTGCCTACTGAAATTTTATCTAAAGAATGGATGGAGGCACCATTTGCTTTTATTACTACTTCTACCTCTTCATATATTATTGAGTCACCCTCGCAGGTTATCTTTACATTCTCGACCTTTTGATCCATTTCAATAAGGGATATATCTATACCATCGACTCCTACGAGATCTGCCAGCTGCTTGGCTATCTCAAGTATGCTCGGTGAATGCGGTTTTAAAACGTCCAGTACGATCCTTCTAATATTTGCCAATTTATTTTCTCTCCTGTCTGATTTATTGCAATAATAATTCTATAAACCTGTTATCTTTTGGTCTGCATCTTTTCACCTTCCCTTAGTTTTTCGAGACTTTCCGAAAGGTCCTGAGGTATCGGATCTTCAAATTCCATTAATTTTTCCGTTACCGGATGGATAAATTCAAGTTTTGAGGCATGCAGGAACTGGCGCTCTAGACCTATTTTTTTAGCTATCTTTGCTGAAAACCGGCTGCCGTATACCTGGTCGGCTATTATTGGATGGCCTATATAATTAAGGTGCACTCTTATCTGATGCGTCCTTCCTGTTCTGGGGTATACATTAAGTAGTGTTGCCTGCCTGAACTCTTCGGCCACTTCAAATGCAGTGACTGCCTCCCTTCCATTATCTATTGCAACTGACATCTTCTTGCGGTCTATCCTTGACCTGCCTATGGGAAGTTTTATCTCTCCCTTGTCTTCCTTGAATCTTCCCTCGGCCAGAGCTATGTAGGTCTTTTTTACTTTGCGTTCCGCAAACATTTCAGAGAGTCTGTGGTGGACATTTTCATCCTTTGCAGTTATTAGCAGTCCGGATGTGTCCTTATCCAGCCGGTGTACTATGCCAGCACGCTCTTCCCCTGAGAGTTTAGAGAGGTTTTTACAGTGATACATCAGTGCATTTACCAGTGTGTGGTTTTCATTTCCGGGAGCGGGATGAGTAAGCATGCCTGCGTCCTTTGATATTACCAGGATGCTTTTATCTTCATATATAATCTTTAGATCTATCTCTTCTGCAGTTATATTGGAACTGGTGTTTATTGAGGAAAGATCTTCAATGCTTATCTCTTGCCCGCAAACGAGCCTGTGGTTCTTTGAAACACGGGCGCCATTTACCAGGACCTTGCCCTCAGTAATAAGCTTCTGTATGCGGCTGCGCGATACATCTTCTAAGTTTTTGGATAGAAACTTATCTATCCGCTCTCCCGATAATTCGGGATCTATTTTAAACAAGTGGCTGTCAGTTTCTTTTGTGCTCAAATCCCTTTAGTCTTTCCCTGTTTTAAATACTCTCTCAATATTAATATTATAATGAGGATAAATCCAATTACAATAAAACTGTCTGCAATATTAAATACAGGTCCAAAAAATGAAAAGCTTATAAAGTCTGTGACTTCCCCTATGAAGTAGCGGTCGACAAGGTTTCCAAGCGCACCGCCTAAAATAAATCCGAGTGATATATTATAGAAAAGGAATTCAAGATTAAGCATCACCTTAAGTATTATTATAAGGAAGATTGCTACAAGCGATATTATGGTAAGTATCTTTGTATATGACTGGAACATCCCGAATGCTGCACCAGTATTTTTAATATTTGTAAAATATAGAAATTTTGGGAGGACCTCCATAGTCGTACCTTCAGCTACATTTATTGAGATGAGGTATTTTGATATTTGGTCAGCTATTAAAACAACTACGCCGGTTAATAGAAAATATACATTCATAATTATGCTTTTCTTTTTACTTATCAACTTATACTATGCTCCCAACTACTTTGATTCCAATTTTTAATCTGGTTCCGTTTACTTTTACCTCTTTTACAAACATCCCGGTGTCAAAATCCTTGCCAATGCTGCCTGACAGAGTTTCCTTTGATATATATTTATTAAATTTATCAATCGTTTCCTGCTGGGCTCCTGGAGCCTCTATGGATACATTTATTGTATTCTCTATCTCAAAGCCTGCTTCCTTACGGAGATTCTGTATATGGTGGACAAGCTCGCGTGCGAAACCTTCGGCTGCAAGCTCTCCTGAGATCTCAGTTTGAAGACCTACAGTAAACTCGCCATCTGTCTCAACTCCTAACCCTTCCTTATTCTTTATCCCTACAAGTATCTCTTCCGGTTCAAGCT
>JALHTA010000377.1 GCA_022865545.1 Actinomycetota bacterium
TATTTTTATGATTCTCCGGGAGATGACAGCGAATACACCTATTATGTCACTGTTGTTTATGAAGGAGGTACTGAGAGTGTGAAAAGTAATTCAATTACAACAGGAACTCCATTCGTTTATCCGGCAATTGTAAATTTGACTATAGAGGTAAGCGGTGGTGGCCCTACCAGGACCGCATATCTTGCATGGGAGGCCCCGGACACAGAACTTATTATTATGGAATTTCAGATATACAGGGAAGATCTTGAGCTGCCTATTGGAAATACCCAGGAGCTCACCTTTGATTATATAATCGAAGCAGAAAATTATACTTTTTATATAAAAACCCTTTATGAGAATGATAATTTAAGTGGTCCAAGTAATTTAGTAACATCAAATTAAAATGAAAATAATAAAAAAACAAAAAGGTTTTAGTCTTGTTGAAATGCTTCTGGTAGTACTACTGATCTTTATCATTGTAGCACTGGTTTCTTCCCTATTTATCACAAGCGGAAGGACGAATAGGGATGTCATCAATATTGTAAGATCGGAGATAGATGCCAGGCTGGTTCTTTACCGTATAAGCAAGGATATAAGGGAGACCCATGATATTATTACTGCAAATAATGATGAAGTGATATTCCTAAGCAATATCGATGAAGATGAGTACTATGAAAGAATAAGGTATTATTTGATAGCCGAGGAAAGTCATTTTAATCTATACAGGCAGGTTGATAGCACTGAAGCACGCCTATATATTAAAAACATTGTTGATCCTGATATATTTTTATATTATAGCGATCTCGGTGTTCCTGCGGACGAAGGAACACTGCCGGTTAATGAGGAGGAACTTCAAAATATCAGATTTGTCGATATGACTGTAAGTATTGACCAGAGCGGAATTCCGAGTGTTAGAACCATGGAGTTGGATACAATGATAACTTTGCGGAATAGGATTTATTAGTAAATATAAAATAATGATTTAAAAAAAAATGAAAAACATATTAAAATATTTAAAAAATAAACAGGGGAATGTATTTTTACTTGTCTTAATAATTTCTTTTGTTGCAATATTTCTTATAACTGCGATGGTTCAGTTTCTGTTCAGGGACATAGGTTTCGTTGAATTAGATGAAGGAGAGCTGAAAGCATTAAATATTGCTGAAGCTGGCCTTTCAAATTGGTACTTAAAATTTGACAAGTTCAGTGCTGGTCTGGATCCGTATTTTAATTTTTATGATTCTTATACTGAAAATGTTTATGATGAGGATAGTAATATTATCGGGACCTTTACAGTTGATTACTCGCCTGATATCAATAATGAATGGCAATATACTCCATTTGGATACTCTATAGAATCTGCTGGAACCGACATTGAAAGTGGTCTTGAGAGAATTGTCAGGGTGAGACTAATATCTTTTAACATTTATGATTTTATATTTTCAGAAGAAGCAATGGGTGCAGGGCAGATCGCTGGTAATACTAATATTACCGGCCCGCTATTTGTGGCTGGTGATTTTGGCATGGTAGTAGGTGATTCCTTGTTTCAGGAAGGTCCGCTTTTTGTTCTGGGGGATATTTTTGTTGCAGGTAGTTCACAGATCGGTGCCCCTGATTGGCCCATACTTCTGTTTATGGGCGGGACGATGTATGAACATAATGGTCCAGAAGTTGATCCCATGAATCCTCCGGGCAATGTTTATGTTTATGTAGCTGAGTTTCATAATATAATGGTAGATATAAGCTTACCGGAGATTGATGCTCCTTATTTAGATATGGTAAGAGGTCTTGATACAATCGAGATAGAAGGCGATCTTTTTATTGGTGATGAAAAACTTGAGATCACTGGTATCGATGAGGACAAAGATTTGACAGGCTATCTTGAATTTATAGGGGGTGTACTGAATATTAATGGCAATGTTATTGTCAATGGAGATATTAATATAGGCGACAAAAAATATACTATTTTATATAATGGACATGCAAATCTTATTGCTACAGAAAATATCAATGCCTATTCGAGAATAATACCAAATCAATGGTATAATTATCCTGAAGGATCTTTGTTGACACTTATTTCCCAACAAAATGTAAATCTGGACATGACAAACGCACAGGGTGGTTCAGGTGAAAATGATCCAAATATTGCAGCTATGATTATCTGCAATAATCAGATTGAACTATTTACCGGTACAGTTGTGAACGGTAGTTGTGTTTCTGGAACTTTAAAACTTGGACTGAATTCAAAAATATTTTACAGATATGGAATTGGTGAGTTTTTAGGTCCAGCTGTCCCCCAATTCAATGATATTTTATTGGTATACAGCTGGCAGGAACTGGTTAAATGATTATAGTTTATGACAGATAAAATTAGATTAAAAAATATTTCTGACATACATCATCTAAGAAAAAAAAGATTTACTTCAAGTTTAAAAAAGATCAACCTTGATTATTATATCGTTCTAAAAGATGAAAACATCTTATACTTAACTGGATTCTACGGAAAAGATTCAAACAGCATGCTACTGGTTTCTCATGCAATTTCTTATCTTTTTGTAAATTTTATATATTACGAAGAA
>JALHTA010000044.1 GCA_022865545.1 Actinomycetota bacterium
AAAGGAGCATTATAAGGATATCTAATAATCTATTATATGGAACTGGAATTTTTCAAAAAAGTAATTTCATTATATTCTTTATTATTTTATTATTTTTATAGTATTTTATATTAAAAGAAATACAGGAAATATAGAAAAGAGTATAGTAAAAAATCTTATCATGGAAAATTTTGATACCGAAAAATTTAATAAACTGCTCAGTACTACTAAATTAGGGCGAAAGCTCAGGTATTTTGACAGTATTGACTCGACTAATGATTATTCTGAAATCTTAGTAGGAAAAAGCCATGGTAGGGACCTTAAAATACTGGACGGGACACTCATCCTTGCTGAGAGACAGACAAGCGGCAGGGGCCTCTTTAATCACAAATGGCTCTCCCCGCAAGGAGGGCTATGGTTTTCACTGATAATAGTCACAGATATCCGTCCGGAAGAACTTCCCAATCTTACCCTTATCACTGCCTTCTCCATCTCAGAGGCGCTTATGGATATATACAATATAAATGTAGATATAAAATGGCCCAATGACCTTTATTGTGTTGATTATAAATTTGGAGGCATACTTTCTGAATTAAAAAAGGATGGTAAGCTTCAGGCAATAATCATCGGAGTAGGGATCAATGTTAATATTGATGGTAAAACCCTGGGTGGACTGGACAATATTGCCACAAGCATCCAGAAGATACTGGGTAGAGAAGCTGACAGGGAACTTATCATGGCAAAAATACTTGATGATTTTGAGAGATCATATAATTATTTTTCGACCACTGGAGATTTCAAGTCACTCTTTATGAAATGGGAAAAAAATATCAGGTATCAGTAGACCTTAAATTCAGGACTAAACAAGAGGTTTTCCGTCTTTTATCCTTTTTATCAGCATCGGTATTATCTCAAACAGATCCCCTACTATACCATAATTTGCGACTTTGAAGATCGGTGCATTCGGGTCCTTGTTTATCGCAATTATTATATCAGAGGTCTGCATCCCTGCCAGGTGCTGAATGGCCCCGGAAATTCCACATGCTATATAGATCTTGGGATTAACAGTCTTGCCTGTCTGGCCCACCTGGTGAGGATATGATATCCATCCGGAATCAACAGCAGCTCTTGAGGCGCCGACTACGCCGCTCAAGGTGTCGGCAAGTTCCTTTAGGAGTTCGAACTTTTCACCGCCGCCCAGGCCTCTTCCGCCTGAAACGATCACTTCATAATCAGTTATATTTATTTTCTCGCCTTTTTCAGTCTCGGTTCCGAGCATCTTATATTTAGTCTTAAAATTCTTAGGATCTATCTCTATCTTTATTACATCAACTGCGATATCACCTGGGTCTCTGGCAGTTTTTATCTTTTCCATTACATGAGGCCTTACTGTAGCCATCTGTGGTCTTGCATTCCTCGTGATTATGGTAGCAAGTATGTTCCCACCAAAAGTAGGTCTTGTCTGGAGTAGTATTTTTTTCTCATCATCTATAGTCAGGCCCGTGCAGTCGGCAGTAAGCCCAGTCTTTAGAATCGCTGCCACTTTCGGTGCCAGTGTCCTCCCAAAAGATGTGGCCCCTGCCAGGAATATCTCAGGCTTATGTTTGCTTATCAGTTGGACAAGAGCCTTTGAAAAAATATCATCAATATTATTTTCAAAAACAGGATCATCTATTATGTATAGTTTATCCATACCATATTGAAAAGTTATCATGGCATTTTTCTCTATACCGCTGCCTATGGCAATACCTGAAAGCGGTACTCCCAGTTTATCGGCAAGTTTCCTGCCCTCGCTCAGGAGTTCAAGTCCGACATCAGCAATCTCATTTCCGTGAGCTTCAAGGTATACCCATACTCCCTTATAGTCCGAAAAGTCCTTTTCTTCTGTATCCAATCCTATTATCTCAATCGATTCAAATTTACAGCTTTCTACACATGCTCCACAGAAAACGCAAGTTTCACCAATAACTGCTATACCGTCCTTTATTTCAATAGCATCATACAGGCAGGCACCCTTACATAAGCTGCATCCTGTACAGGTACTTTCATTTACCCTGATCTCCATAAAGTAATAATCCCCCTAACTGACTATATTTAAACTTTTAAGGTTTTGAAATAATTCTTCTACCTGTTCTTCAGGTGTTCCCTCTATCATGCTTACATCATATACCATCTTTGGCGTAAAGATCTTTACTACTTGTGTGTACGAACCGGAAAGTCCGACCTCATCTTCATCAGCTCCCAGTTCACTTGCAGTCCAAACCGGGACCTCTGCGCTTTTGGCTTTCATCTTTCCCCTCAGTGAAGGTACCCTGGGAGTGTTTATGTCCTTGATAACAGAAATCGCTGCAGGAAGCCTGACTTCAAATATCTCATACCTGTCCTCGGCTAGCCTTTTGACCTTTATCTTTTTGGCGGATATCTCCATTATTTCGCTTACATATCCTATAAAGGGCATATTCATCCTCTGTGCAAATTCCGGACCGACCTGCCCGGTATCGCCGTCAAGAGTCTGCTTGCCAAATATTACAAGCTTAACATCCTCAAGTTTGTCAACAGCCATTGCAAGAGTGGTGGAAGTGGCCCAGGTATCTGCTCCAGCAAAAGCCCTGTCAGAAAGCAGTACGACCCTGTCCACACCGGCTGCTATAGTATCCTTTAGCATCTCTTCTGCCTGTGGGGGTCCCATAGTCATGGCAATGACTTCTGACCGTCCTGTAGAGCTCTCGTCAGCATCCAGTCTTTCTTTTATCCTGACGCCCTCTTCAACAGCATAAGAGTCAAAAGGATTTATAATATTCTCAATCCCCTGCCTTACCAGGGTATTTGTTTCCGGGTCTATTTTTATATCAGTTGTTCCCGGCACCTGTTTTATACAAACTGCTATTTTCATTTAAATAACTCCTCTTTTTATCAGGTCCAGCGCAATGACATTTCTTTGGATCTGGTTTGTTCCTTCATATATCTGGGTTATCTTTGCATCCCTCATCATCTTCTCAACCGGATATTCTCGCATATATCCATATCCTGCAAGGATCTGGACTGCATCAGTTGTGACTTTCATGGCCATATCTGAAGCAAAAAGTTTTGACATGGCTGATAACCTTGAAACATTCTTATCACCACTATCGATGACCCTGGCCGTATGGTATACAAGTGATCTTGCTGCCTCTACGCTTGTTGCCATATCTGCCAGCATGTGCTGGATCGCCTGGAATGAAGATATCGGCGCACCAAACTGTTTCCTTACCTTGGAGTATTCAAGAGCTTCCTCCAGCGCTCCCTGTGCAACACCTACTGCCTGTGCACCTACTGCCGGTCTTGATTCATTAAAAGTCTTCATAGCTATAATAAAGCCCATCCCTTCACGTCCAAGTAGATTTTCTGCAGGAACCCTGCAATCCGTAAAAATAAGTTCTCTTGTGGCAGATGCCCTGATACCAAGCTTGTCTTCCTTTTTACCAAATTCAAAACCAGGTGTACCCTTTTCCACTATTATTGCACTTGCGCCCCTTGCACCTTTTTCAGGATTTGTCATTGCAAATATTGTGTATATATCGGCTTCCCCGCCATTGGTTATCCACTGTTTGGTTCCATTTAATATATAGTGATCCCCGTCTTTTACAGCAGTTGTCCTGATAGCGCCGGCATCACTGCCTGCCTCGGCTTCAGTCAGGCCGAATGCAGCAAGTTTTTCACCGCTTGCAAGCTGGGGAAGAAATCTTTTTTTCTGCTCATCATTTCCACCGACATTGATCGGTATGAGTCCAAGTCCGGAAGCCGCATATGAAGTGGCTACCGAAAGGTCACCTCTTGAAAGCTCTTCTGTCGCAAGGCATACTTCAAATATTCCGGTACCCATTCCCTCATATTCCTCTGCGATAAAAAGTCTGAATAGATCACTCTTTGCGATCTCCTTGATTATCTCCCAGGGAAATTCCGCTTTCTCATCAAGCTCTGCCCTGACAGGCTTGATCCTCTCATCAACTATCTGGCGGCAAATATCTACTATCATTTTTTGTTCTTCAGTTAAAAGGTAATGCATGGGTCTCCCGAATATTATTTTTGCAAAACTAACTTTATAAAAAGACGGGGGTATAATCTAATAGTTTCATATTTTGCGCTCCGTCCAGCCTAAAGCGCTGAAACTTTTACATAATAGCAAGCGTCTTACTTAAAGGACTTTTTAAATAAATTTGATCTTCTTACAGACAGAAAGGTTTTGAATGGTTGAAAATAGAACAACAGCTATGGTGGAAACTTTACAGACTACCGTTTATGCAGATACCAGAAAGCTCGCAATAAAACTCACATTTTCCATTATATTTGCATTGCTTATGGCGGTTTCGGCAAACTCATTTATT
>JALHTA010000378.1 GCA_022865545.1 Actinomycetota bacterium
AGAATGAATTGTTTATTTGTAATATAATTTGGTAGATGTGTTTTAAAAGGAGCTTGATCCTAAAGACCCAGGGTGAAATAATGTTTGAAAATAAGAAAAAACTTAAATATATATTAGTTGATTTAAAAACACGCGGCGCAATATTATTTTTACTTACAGCCCTTGTCCTATCTGGCGCAGCAGGGTGCAGCCTTTTTAACGGGAAAACTACCGGACCTGAAGAAGATCCGGCAGTAGTGGAAGAAACAGAGACTCCGAAAGAAGAGGAGATTTCTGGAGATCTTATCACAACAATTACCCTCTGGGATTGTCTTGATCCAAGGGAAAGAATGGCCCTTATGGAGAGCCGTGACAGTTTTGTGTCTTCATTCAGGGATATAAATATTGAGACAAGGCATTTCAGGAGCCAGGAAGAACTCCAGGATCAATTTGAAGCCGCAAGTCTTGCGGGAGCCGGACCGGAAATAATCCTTCTGGATCTTGATGGTGTGCAGCGGCTTGCTCCGTCGAATGTTACAAAAGAAATAGTAGATGAGGTAGATTATGCACTAATACTTGAAGGCTTAAGGGAAATATCTTCATATAATAATAAGAATTATATAGTTCCTTTTAGAAGCTATGATTTTTTGACATTCTATTATAATAAGGACTTTGTAGAAAATCCGCCTTCAGATTTTGAGGAGGTCCTGGAATATGCACAAAATATAGCCGGATCCGGGGATTTTGAAGAAGGTACTTATGGTTTTATATTAAATGAAAGCGAGGCGGACTGGATAATACCTTTTATAGGTGGTTATAATGGCTGGATAATAGACTATTCCACAAACTCATTAACCCTTGACTCACAGGCTACACAGTCAACATTGGAGTTCTTGGATCATGCATATACTCAGAGCCTGATACTTGAGGCTGGCATGGAATATGGTGAAATAAATGAGCTTTTTAAAAACGGCAGCGCTCATATGATAATAGACTACTATACTGCTGCAGAAGAATATATTGAAGCAGGAGTAAATATAGGGCTCTCAGAAATACCCAGGGTATGGGGAGGAACAAGATATCCCACACCCATGATCTCAGGGCTGGGTTTTATGATAAATACTAATACTTATGGAGTCGAGCTAGAGGCAGTAAGGGACTTCATAGATTTTATGCTGACTGAAGAAATCCAGCTTGCATGGAACGGGAGCACATCAACCCTGCCGGTACTTGAATCAATTGATGAGAGCGGGGAGATGGCTAAGAATATTATTTTAAAGGCTGCCTATGAGCAGGCAAAGATATGCAGGGGCAAACCTTATGAGCAGATTTTAATGGTAATAAGAAATGCTATAAGTGACAATGTAGATAGTCTGCTTGCGGGAGATATATTGCCTGCAGATGCTGCATTAAAGATCCAGGAAGATGCCATAAGGCTGAGGTCCGGAACACTCCCGCTTGAGAAATCATCCGAACCGGAACAGGAAATCCAATAGTCCGGTAAAAATGATGAAGACAATGGATAGAACCGGTAAAGTGACCGGAAACGCCAAAGTCAATTGTAATAATTAATATCATTAGTATAAAGGAAATATTTTATGAAGGATCATGATCTTGAAAAACAGGATAAGAGGAAATCATTTTTTATAAAGGGCTGCGTTTCAATAATAGCTGCAGCCATATTTGTCGTCATCGGCGCTCTTTTTATGCTTGGAACACTATCTATCGTATATAAAGTATCCCCGGGAGAACTTTTATCCGGAAATGCGGGAATTTTGGCAAGGAGTACGAAAGAAGATGCACGAGCCGATACCGGGAAGGACGATCAAAAAGCAGAAGTGGAAAAACCGCGGGAAAAAATAGACCTGCCGGGCCTTGAAGAAAAAATTGAAGGAAAAGAATTCCTCCTTGAGGAATTTGACAATGCCGTAAGCAGGATCGTTGAAGAAGTGAGACCGATGGTAGTAAATATAAAGGTAAGTGCCATGCTGAAAAATAATCTTGGTGAAGAGGTGTTGTCAGAAGGTCTTGGTTCAGGAGTTATTTTTACAAGCGATGGCTATATCATTACAAATAATCATGTAGCTGGGGCCGCAGAAGATATAGTGGTCACCCTGTATGACGGAAAAGAATATCCTGCTGAGCTGATAGCAGGGGACCCTAATACTGATATAGCAGTTATAAAGATAGAAGCAGAAGAAATGCTGGAAGCAGCAAGTTTTATATCTATAGATGATGTAAAAGTGGGAGAATTTGTCATAGCAGTAGGAAGCCCGTTTGGACTTCAGCAGACAGTAACGACCGGAGTGATAAGCGCAAAAGGGCGGGATATTACTATTTTTGCAGACACCCTTCCTATGGTCAATCTCCTGCAGACAGATGCAGCCATTAATCAGGGCAATAGCGGGGGCCCGCTAATAAATTCCACAGGACAGGTGATCGGTATCAATACACTTATTTTTTCTCCTTCTGGAGGAAGTGCAGGGATAGGTTTTTCGATACCCAGCGATACCGCAGTAAATATTGCCGAGCAGATCATTAATTATGGAAAAGCCAGGATCCCATATATTGGTGTGGAAATGGGGGATAATGAGACCGAAATTATAGGTGTGTATATACTGAACACAGTAGGTGGTTATCCAGCCTGGGAAGCAGGGATAAAGCCGGGGGATATAATAGTCGAATTTGATGGAGCACCGGTTAGCACCCCATATGAATTATTTGCAGAAATACTTAAGAGAAATGTCGGCCAGGAAGTGGAAATAAGGATATACCGGGATGGAAATTATATAACAGTGACCCTCATCCTTGCCGAAGCACCGTATACAGAAAATAATGAGGATACAGAACAGGAACAATAAGGGAATAATAGATTTTGGATATAAAGGATAAAAAACCTGAACCAAGAATACCTGATGACAAGGAACTTGTAGCGCGAGCAAAAAAAGGAGATAAAGCAGCTTTTGAAGGCCTGGTAAAGATGTTTTCGAAATATGTCTACACTACTGCCTTTTTTATCTTAAGGGATTCCCATGAAGCAGAAGATGCGAGCCAGGAAGTATTTGTCAAAGTATATTTATCGATAGGAGGATTCAGGGGTCTTTCAAGTTTTAAGACATGGATAAGAAAGCTTACAGTTAATACCTGTATTGATAAGTTGAGGCTCCGGTCAAAACTTAAAGACAAAAAAGTCAGCCTGGATAAGATAACTGAGGAATATGAAGTAGTCTTTACGAGATTTTCACAAAACCTGGAAAAGAAGTTCTTTAGCCAGGAAGCCGTAAAAGATGTCTTAAAGATCGTAGTAGATATGGAAGAAAATTATAGGATCCCCCTGATCCTCAGGGATCTTCAGGATTATAGCTATAGGGAGATAGCAGAGCTTACAGGAAAGCCTATTGGTACAGTAAAGACAAATATTCACAGGGCAAGAAAGATCATAAAGGAAAAATTAAAGACTTATAAATAAATTTTGATTTGTTTTATGGCAGGTCAGGATCTTTTAAGCAAAACTTTGATGTGGTGGGAAGACTGAAACAAAAAAATCCAAAATCAATCTAATATAATAGAGAAAGAAAATGGTTTTAAGAAAAATCAAAATTGTATGGGCCATAAGGGCAGTTAAAAACATAAAGGTCAAAATATGAGTGAAGTGAATAAATATCTAAAAATAGCAAAAGATGCAGTCATAGAGCCAGAAGGCGGTATTGAAGATAAAATAATAGACAGGATTTCCCATATAGAAGAAAAAGATAAGGGACTTCTTGATGAGAATTTCAAGGTTTTTTTTGAAAAAAACAATTCAAGACCTTATCTTGTTGGAGAAAAGATAAAGGACCATCCGGGAACCTTTTCTTTTATGATTATTGTCCTTATTGGAATATTTGCAGTATTTGCTTATTTTCTAAATATGCTGATACCGGATAATAAGAGATCTGGTTAAAACGTATCCGGGACATGCTATCTTTTCCTAAAGAGTATCCCAAGGACAAGAAGAACTATAAGTATTATCCAGAACCAGGGATTTACAAAAAGGTCCCGCAGAGGTTCATAGCCCATACCCCCAAAAACTGTATCAAGGATATTTTCCAGCCATGCGTAAAACCTCTCAAAAAGTATTGTAAAATTATCTTTTGTAAAAAAACCTTTTATGAATTCCATGGTTTTTAAATTATATCGGTAATCATCACTTTTTAAAAGGCCTAAAACCAGCTAATTTCTTCATTTTTTTATTGTTTAAATCCTACTCCCAAATTATAATCATTATTAATATTCATTTCTAAAAGGGAGGTGAAAGTTTGAGTTACTTCAAGCTCAAGGAAAGAAAAACCACCGTTAGGACAGAAATCGTTGCTGGAATCACCACATTCATGACCATGGCCTACATCATCTTCGTGAACCCGGCTATACTTTCTGCTGGTGGTGCTACTGGAATTCCTTTTGAAGCGGCGGTTATTGCTACATGCATTGGTGCGGGACTTATGAGCATGATCATGGGTCTTGTGACTAATACACCTTTCGCATTAGCTTCCGGAATGGGAATAAATGCGGTAGTCATCTTTACTATTGTCTTCGGTCTGGGACTTTCATGGCAGCAGGCCATGGGTATTATCGTGATCGAAGGCATCATCGTAACCATCTTCGTACTTACAGGACTGAGAAGTATGATCATGCGGGCAATCCCAATGGGACTAAAATATGCTATCGGGGTAGGCATAGGTCTATTCATAGCATTTATCGGTGCCCAACAGGGAGGATTTGTGGATATGAATCCGGTAACAGCAGTAACCCTGGGAGATTTTACAGCAAGCTATACCCAGCTTGCAGCTTTTGGTCTGGTCCTTACTACTATATTGGTTGCATTCAGGATAAAAGGCGGAATACTTCTTGGTATCGTGGGAACTGCTGTTGCAGGTATGATCTTTAGGGTAATACCACTTCCAACACAACTGGTCAGTGTTCCGACAAAAGAAAGTTTTTCAACTTTCTTCCAGGCTGATATTGTAGGCGCAGTCTGGAGCAATGGAATGCTCAATGTCGCAGCACTTGTGATGGTCTTCGCACTGTTTATGACCGACTTCTTTGATACTATGGGCACAGTTATCGGAGTCGGCGGGGAAGCCAAGCTACTGGATAAAGACGGAGCACTTCCCAATCTGAGAAGGGTTCTCCTGATAGATTCACTGGCTGCAGTAGCCGGCGGACTTTTTGGTGCAAGTTCGATCACTACTTATATTGAGAGTGCATCGGGTGTGTCTGATGGAGGAAGAACAGGTATTATGCCGACCGTGACTGGCTTCCTATTCCTGGTCTCTATCTTTTTTGCTCCCCTGATCGCTGTTGTGGGAGGCGGAGTTGAGATAGCTGAAGGAGTATATAAATATCCAGTTACAGCTTCTGCGTTGATAATCGTAGGATTTTTGATGATGACTGTAATGACAAAGATAGACTTTGTTGATTATGAGATCGGGATACCTGCATTTCTCACAATAATAATAATGCCTTTTACCTATAGCATATCCTATGGTATAGGCTTTGGTTTTATAAGTTATACACTTATAAAAATTTTCAGGGGCAAGATAAAGCAGCTTCATCCGCTTATGATAATTGTAAGTATATTATTTGCGGTAGCATTTGTAGCCCAATTCCTTGCTGAGAAATTCATCGGTTAAGGTAAGGATCAAAATTTAATATTTTTAAATAAGGTCAGGGACAGTGATCAATATATATGTTTGTCCCTGACCTTCAAATATCTATAGATTGAAATTGAACATTAAAACAATAAAAAAAATTTTACTATTATTCATCACAGCGGTAGTCATTGCGGCTGTATCCTCATCCTGCACACTACTGGAAAACCTTATATCATCAGCAAGCGGCAGTGGAGATCCCAGTGGCGCAAATACTGGCAGCAATGTATCCGGTACTGATAATAATACGGACAATAGTCTGACCACCAGCGGTAATGGTGAAAATAATAATACTGCCCCTCTGGCAATAATGGATATATACCAGCAAAATTCAAACGGCTATTATATTGAGGCTGGTAATCCGGTATTTTTTACCGCAGAAAACTCATCCGATACAGACGGGGACATACTTGAGTACCAGTGGGAAATAGGGGTCATCGGCCAGCTTAATGGAGTTGACCAGGAGCATACCTTTACGGAGTTAGGGAAATACACCATCATACTTATGGTGTCTGACGGAAAGGACCAGTCGCTGGTAAAAAGACAGATCGAAGTCGTAGAAATAGGTGGAAGCATAATAATTGAAGCCGAGCATAGCCTGACAGTAGAGATACAATATGTTTTTGAAAATATGGGACCCGGGGACGTAGAAGACCTCTTTTGTTTTATTGAAATTCCCCAGACCCATCACCCATACCAGGTGGTTATGGACAGGAGATCAAATTATGCTAAAGGGGACCAGCTTTTTAATGACGAGTTTAATATAATAGCCCAATTTAACCTTGGAAAACTTGCCCAGGGGAAATCAAAAACAGCATATATAAACTGTGATGTAGCCCTTTATGAATATGATTATGCTGATATTGGCGGGGCGGCTTCCTATGAATTCGGGGATAGCGACCTGGATGATTATACAAAGAGCGAATATTTTATAGATAGCGACTCAAATATTATAAGGTCCGCGGCCCGGACCGCAGCAGGACAGGAAAAGGACCCCCTGATAATTGCCGAAAAGCTTTATGATCTTGTTGCAGCCACCCTGGATTATGACCATAGTGTTTTAGAAAATGGAAAATTTGGATTTAACTATGCCTCACAAATACTTCAGAATGGAAAGGGAGTATGTACCGACTATTCAGTACTTTATACAGCCCTTTGCAGGGCAGCGGGTATTCCGGCAATGATAGTACAGGGGATACCGGTATTCAGCATCTTGAATGAACCCGAAAAAGAACTTTCATACGGACATGCCTGGGTGGAAATAAAATTACCAGGATATGGATGGATACCTGTCGATGTGACCTCGGAAGAGGACTTTATGGGATATAATTATTTTCTAAACCTCCAGACATATAAGGGATCCGGCATATTTCATAAAAGTCTTAAAATAGATGGTGAAAATTATTATCCTGCAGGATTTTATTATACATGGGCAGGAGAGAGCGAACCAAATATAGTACAGAGAATATCATACAGGGTAAAAGGCCTGGATACATCCGAATTAAAGGTTTCCAGGGAGAGTAGTTTTCTGGATAATATAAGTGCTGTATTGTCTGAATATAATGCGGCCATAAATCATATAAATAATGCGCATAAACAGGGCTGGACATTTAATGATCCTGAGGAGATAGCGATAGAAGAAACTTTCCTGCAAAAACTTATTGAGCTATCTGCTGATCTTAAAAATATCGCAGGTGCAGGCAGTTTTAGCCAGGGACATAATGACCTTATAGAGATATCAAATGATATCATATACCAAAAGGAGAACCAGATTAACTGTATGAGGTCTGGTGATTATGATTGCAGCATCATAAAAAATAATGATTTTAATGATTCAGTTAATGAACTATTCGAATATTTTAACGGGATGGTCGAAAACTATAATGAAAAATATTGAATTATAAGGTTAAAGCGTCTTTCCCATCAGAGCATTAATTTCTAAAAATTTAGCGCCCTAATGATCTTCTTTTTTGTATGAATATCTAAAAATGAATGAATAAACTTGAAATCACAAAGTGTGATTTCAAGTTCTACAAATGGTTTAAAGCATCTTTCCCATATAGACCCAGTCACGGAAACCAAAATATTTCTCGGCTATTCTTGAGGACCTGAACACCAGATGCTCGAAACCGGACTTCCTATATAGATGATAGGCATCACTGTTTTTTTGCGCGACCCAGAGGCGCAGTTTATTCTTTTTTCGTTTGAGTGCAAGATCCTCAACAAAGGAGATCATATGTGTTGCCACACCCCGATGGCGCTTATTTATGTCCACTGCGATATTGTCCAGGTATATCGTGTTTTCATCAAGGTGGGGCATATCTAAAAATGTTAAAAAATATGCACGGACAGCGCCAATGGGACCAAGATATTTAAGGTAAAGATAAAAGTCCCTCTTATAGTCTTCAGAACTTTCCTTTGTGACAAGCTCAATTATTCCCACCGGTCTGTCTTTGTAGAGGGCGTTCATAAAGCGCCCTGAATCAAAATTACTGGTGATCTCAGCCTTTATAATATTGTAGGCAGCATTGCGGCGGTTTCCGTATATGGAGCTTAATTTTGGATAAAATGCATCAAATTCTATCTTGAGGTAATCATCTATATCTTCATATTTTAGAGATCTCATCCTGATATCATCGAGTTTTGGCTTTTTAGTATCGGTCAAAGAGATTCTTCCTTACTATCCAGGAGGGCCCTGGCTTGTTCAAGGTTTTTTTCAGCCGTAATAAGCTTTACTCCCCTAACGACTCCGAGAGAAGGATATAGCTGGTCAGCATCATCTGAGACTACCCGGGTTTTTATTTCCATAGTTTCAAGATAACCCCTGGCAAGTTCGGCCTCTATCCTTGATGCAAAGACTTTTATGACTTCAAGTTTGCTCATATTGACCGGTCCTATTATCGGCGGTTTTCATTAAGCTATAATAAGATTATACCATAAGTAAATGGCAGACATTATGTCATTTTTTTTGTTATAATTAGAAAAGCGGTAAATCAAAGGAAAAACATTATGGGAATGTTAGTTTTTTAGGTTTTAAAGAAACTTACTTATTCTAGGGTAATTATACTATATGGATTTAAATTCACTTCTATTAAAGATTTATGAAGCTGCAAGCATGCAACGCTGGAATGACCAGATAAAGACTGTAGAATTTACAGAGCTTGATAAGCAGGCCCACAAGATGATCGTGGCATATATCCTCGGAAGATGCGAAGAGGACCTTGGCGCAGAAGCCAGGGAAAAGTTACAGATCGACTGGATCAGGGTAATAGAGACAGGGATATTTGATTTTCTAAAAAGGATAGTCCTGACAGACCTAAAGCCCCCGCTTATCTATAAAATAAAGGAAGATAAAAAGAAATACCGCAAACTCAATCAGTGGGTCTTTGACAGGGTGAGCCCCTTTGTCCAGGCCATGGGCAGCAGCTTTGTAGAAAAACTTAAAAATCACCTATACAGCACCGAAGAAGTCCTGGAAACAAGGATAGTAAATGCTGCGCATTTTTATATTACTGAATGGGAGTTTTCTATAATCAGTCAATCCGGTCCCCGGAACTTTTTATTCGAAGAGATAGACCAGAGCATAAAACGGGAGCAGGAGGAATACCAGGACTTAAGATGCATGAAATACTTTCTTAGGAAAGAAAGTAAAAGCTTAAGGGATTTTGCAGGTATTGCGGGCCAGCTCAGATTCCAGCAGAGATGGAGCCACCTTTACCGCATCCCGAAAACATCCGTACTCGGACATATGCTCATTGTTGCCATGTTCTCATATCTTTTTTCCCATAGATTGGGACTTGATGAAAAGAACCTGATCAATAACTACTTCACAGGTCTTTTCCATGATCTCCCCGAAGTCCTTACCAGAGATATTATAAACCCGGTAAAAAAATCCATAGAAGGCCTTGATGACTTGATCAAGGAATATGAGATCCAGGAAATGAAGGCAAAGATCTATAAATTGATCCCGGAAAGCTGGCATAAAGATATAGGCCGCTTCACCGCAGATGAATTCACAGATACAGGAGAAAGAGACGGAGCCTTGGTAAAGGGTGCAGATGACCTGGCGGCATATATGGAGGCGCATCTTGCCCTGGGCAATGGAATAAAAAATCAAGCGCTTATAAATGCTATGCAAAATCTTAAAAACAAATACAGGGATAAGCCGGTAATGGGTATAGATTTTGAAAAGATCTATAGAGATTTTGAATAATAGAAGCATATTTGAGCAAGGGAAAGGAAGAATCAATGGATAGGGAACAGGCCCTTAAGTTAGTGAAGGAAAAAATAAAGAATAAAAATCTTGTAAGCCACTGTCTTGCCGTAGAAGCTATAATGAGAAGATTGGCCGAAGAATTGAACGAAAGAGATGGCAGTAGTGGGTTTGATGAGGACAAGTGGGCCATCACGGGATTGGTTCATGATATCGATTATGACCAGACAGCAAAAGAGCCTGATAAACACTCCCTTATTGGAGCAGAAGTTCTTAAGGATCTTGGATTTACCGATGATATTGTATATGCAGTCAAGGTCCACAATCAAATGCACGGGCTCCCTTTCAAGAATGATTTAGACAAAGCTTTATATGCTGCAGATCCTATTTCGGGACTTATTGTGGCAGCGGCCCTTATCAGGCCTGAAAAAAAACTTAATGCTGTAAATGCAGCTTCTGTACTGAAAAGATTTGGAGAAAAGGCATTTGCAAGGGGAGCAAACAGGGAACAGATAATGGCATGTGAGGAATTAGGCATAAATCTTGAAGACTTTATAAAGATAGCACTAGAATCCATGCAGAAGATTGATAAGGAACTCGGATTATAATAAAAGTAGGGTTAAACATAGAAACCAAATATTCCCGATCTTTACTGGTACAAATTAATATTTTCCCACGCAACGATTTGACTGGACATATAAAATATCCTATTATGTATATGGAGCCATATACATAATAAATTTTATCAGGGAGTAACGACTATGGCCTTAAAAAAAACAACTCTTCTATTTGAAGAAGATGTATACCTTAAGCTAAAAGAAAGGGCAAAGAGAGAGAAAGCGTCTATCGGCGGACTGGTTAGGGAAGCTGTTGCGACTTTCTATGGTATAAAAACCAAAGAAGATAAATTTAAAGCTCTTGAAAACTTAAAATCTCTGAACCTTGCAATAGATGATCCTGAAAAAATAGAGAAAGAAATAATTAAGGGAGCATTAAATGACACAGAGGACTAAAGTCTTTATCGACTCAAATATCCCGATGTATGCTGCCGGTGGGGATCATCCCAATAAAGAACCATCAATTAAAATATTAGAATTGATCTCGAGGGGCGATATAACAGGGATTACTTCTACAGAAGTCTTACAAGAAATACTGTACCGCTACCAGGCAATAAATTTATTAAAAAAGGGCCTGGAAGTCTTTGATAATTTTTCCAGTATTATTGATGATGTATTGTCCATTAATCTTCAGATCATGAATCAAGCAAAAAAAATCCTTGAGGGTAAGCATAATAGTAATGTTTATCCCAGGGATGCAGTACATATTGCTACTATGGATCATTATGAGATAAGCTATATTGCTACACATGATAAACACTTTAAGAAGTTTAAGCATATAAGATATTTTAAACTGTAAGCGAATTGAAAGATCTTTGTGAATAGAAATAAAAGAATAATCATATCAAAATCAAAATATATGGCCGGACTTCAATGCCGTAAGTATCAGTGGTATCGCGAAAATGCAAGAGATGAGATCCCGGAACCGGATTTTTCCACAAGGTTCATGTTCAAGCAGGGAATGCTGGTCGGGGAATATGCTAAGAAATTATTTCCCGGAGGTATAGATCTTGGGAAATTAAGGAATATTGGGGAGCAGCTTGGAAAGACTTCCGAAGTACTTCCTGAAAGGCGGCCCATCTTTGAGGCTTCGGCAGGTACGGATAAAATCTATAGCCGGGTAGATATCCTAAAACCCGCCTCTGGAGATAGCTGGGATTTAATAGAGGTAAAAAGTGCCACACAATTAAAAGAGGGATACTTGCATGATATAGCCTTCCAAAAACATACATTCCTTCAGGCGGGGATAAATATAAGTAATTGTTATCTTGCATTTATCAATAATCAGTATATAAAGCAGGGCGAGATAGATCCTGAAGGGTTCTTTGATATGCGTGATATAACAGTTGAGGTAGATGAAGTGATGATGTCTATTCCCGATACAGTAGAGGAAATGTTGGAAGTACTCCAGAGACCTGATCCGCCAGATATAAAAATAGGGCGCCAGTGCGACCATCCCTATTCATGTCCGCTTAAAGGAAAATGCTGGGAATTTATGCCGGAAAACCATGTATTTAATCTTTATGGTAAAAAGGATAAAGCTGCAAATCTCTATAGTCAGGGGATCTTATCCATTGAAGAGATACCTGAAGGATATGGTCTAAATTTAAAACAGCAGATCCAGAAAGATTGTGCCACTACAAAAAAGCCAAGAGTGGACAGGGGACAAATATCAGCTTTTTTAGATAGGCTGAAAGCACCCATATATTTTTTTGATTTTGAGACTTATTCGACCGCACTTCCCATATATGAAGGAACAAAACCATTCCAGAGGATCCCTTTCCAGTATTCCGTACATGCATTGGACGATCTTTATGGAGAATCTGTCCATTATGATTTTTTAGCATCCGGGAATGGAGATCCAAGAAAGGAACTTCTTGAAAACCTAAAGAAGCATCTGGGTGATAGCGGCAGCATAATAGTATATTATGAATTCTTCGAAAAAGGAGTCTTAAATGAACTTGCCGGAGATTTTCCGGAATATGAAGAGTGGGTAGAATCGGTAATACCCCGGATAATCGATCTTTACAGGCCATTTGGAGATTTTTATTATTATAATTCCATACAGCAGGGAAGTGCCTCTGTAAAAAGTGTGCTTCCTGCTATTACGGATTATAGCTATAAGGATATGGATATAGCAGACGGACTCTCAGCAAGCGTATATTTTCTTTATGCCTGCGGCCATTACAAAATTGGGGAGAGCTGCCCGACACCAGAAGAGGTGGATAAAATTCGGAAAGACCTAATAACTTACTGCAGGATGGATACCGGAGGGATGATACATATACTTCGGGGACTAAAAGAAGTGTTGGGAAAAAGCCAGCGCTAATAATGCTTTAAAATAAATTAAAATACTCAGGTAATTTAAAACCTAGCCCCTTCATCGAAAAAATTATAAATATTTCTTAATATAATTAAGTTTCTTTTCATCAAATCTCATAACAGAACCAAAATCATGTGTTGAATATGGTATTAGTTCCAGATGCTATTTCTAAATATGTTCTTTTATTTCAGGTTCTGCCCATTCAACGGCCCTTCTGAAATGACATAAATAAGGTATCCCAGAAATAATCAGCTCAGGTCTCGCGTCGATGGCGAGAGGTCCAGTCTTAAGAGTTTACAATTTGGAAATATTTATTAATAATTAAAATTTCCTTTACATAAGGAAATATATTTAATATAATTTCCTTATTATGAGGAAAGAAATAATAAAAACTCTAATAATAGATTTTCATGAAAAAGGTATACCTGCTGCAAAACCCAGGCTCTTAGAGATTCCTGTCAACTCGAAAAAGATAATTACCTTAACAGGTGTACGCAGAGGTGGGAAGACCTATCAGTTATATAATGTGATCAATGAATTGATCAGAAAAAAAATCAATATAAAGAATTGCCTCTATTTTAATTTTGAGGATGAAAGAATAGATAAAAATACATTTGAACTAAATAGTATAATTGAATCTTATCAGGAGCTATATCCTGAAATAGACCTGGATAACTGTTACTTTTTATTTGATGAGATCCAGAATATAAACGGCTGGGAAAGATTCGTAAGAAGAGTATATGAACAGATCTCAGATAATGTATTTATAACTGGTTCTAATTCAAAACTTTTAAGCAAGGAGATATCGACCTCTTTAAGGGGCAGGAGCATAAACTATGAGATCTATCCTTTAAATTTTAAAGAATACTTAGATTTTAAAGATATAGAAATAAATTTAAATTCCACAAGATCAGTTTCAAAAATTATTAATGAATTTGAAAAGTTTTTATCCGGCGGAGGTTTTCCAGAACTTATTTTCATAGATGGAGAGATTAAAGACAGAGTCCTTCAAGAGTATTTTAATGTTATGATATTTAGGGATCTTATTGAAAGATATGAAATCACACAAACAGCCATTCTTAAATATTTTTGCAAAAGAGTAATAGGAAATAGTGCAAAGGAATTCAGTGTAAATAAGATCTATAATGAGATAAAATCCCAGAATTATAAAATAAGTAAAGATACAATATATGAATTCCAGGACTATATTGAATCCATATATCTGGCATTTTTTATACCAAAATATTTACCATCTGTTGTAAAACAGGAATTTTCAAGGAAAAAAGCCTATTCCATTGATAATGGCCTTGCCACCTCTGTTGATACCTTTTTTATAAGAAATAAAGGATCTGCTCTGGAGAATTTAGTGTTTTTGGAGCTTGTAAAATCTGGTAAAAATATTTTTTATTACCATGGTAATTACGAATGTGATTTCTTATTAATAGAAAACGAAAAAGTCAGTGAAGCTATTCAGGTTTGTTATAATATTAGTGACAGTGATACGAAAAAAAGGGAAGAACAAGGTCTTCTGAATGCATGCAATGAATATAAATTAAAGAGAGGATGGGTCCTTACTCTAAGCGATGAACAAAAATATACTATAGATGGAATTACTATTGAGATTATGCCAGCATATAAGTATTTTCTTTTAGATCATTAAAGTATTAAATATTTTTGTTATTTTTATTTTTACTTCTGTTCCATCCATAGGGTCTTTAAAAGGCAAAACTCCTAAAGTTTTTGCTTTATCTCATAAAGATTTAAAAATTTTTAATTCATTATAAGAAAAAGCCCTCGGACCTTCTTGAAATGCTTATCCATTGTAAAGAGTTTAGTTCCGTGCTGTAAAGCAAGCGCAGCGATCCAGAGATCATTTGTCGGAATAGGATCCCCGGACCTTTTTAATTCATCATATATTTTTGCATAGAATTCTGATGTCTCACTGTCTATATCATAAATAACGACTCTTGGAGAATATATAAACTGGTCAAGTTCCTCAAGGTTTTCTTTTTCCCTGCCACCATTTTTAAAACCTGACAAGAGCTCAGCGATAGAGATCACACTGAATGCAATAATATCAGGTTTTTTTAAAAGATTTGCCACAGATCGGTTTCCGCGCAATAATTCACTATAAATATTTGTATCTATCAAGACTCTTTTTATTTCCATAATTCTTTATCGATTTTTCGCTGGTCTTTGATTTCTTGTGTTATTAAATAATACTGTTCTTCATTCCATTTGCCTGAAAAGCTATCAAGGTCTGTAAATCTTTTTTTCTTTTTTATTTGCTCTTTAAAACCAAGTTCACTCCTTAAAACTGACAGAACGTATTTATTAATACTCATTGAGTTCAAGCCTGCCTGCTTTTTTATTTCCTTGTATAAATTATCTTCAAGACTCCTTAATAAAAATGTCTTCATTATTACTCCCAAATTATTTTAAACTAAGTAGATATTATATAGAATTATAATATGATATCATAAATAATACTATATAATGATATCATATAATCATTTTTATAAAAAAAGCAAATAGAAATATTAGATTAATGATAATATAAAAATAGTAAAATGGAATTGTAAATTCCATTTTTTAGTGTAAAATGGAAGCATGTATTCCAGAATAATAAAAATACCAAAAAATAAAAGCTTCTTTCTTTTTGGCCCCAGAGGAACAGGTAAGACGACATGGGTCAAAAAGAATTTTACAGATGCCATATATATTGATCTCCTGGAGTCGCGTCTATTTAATGATCTGCTCGCTGATCCCCAGAGGATAGAAGATTTCATACCAGAAGATTTTAACGATTGGATCATTATTGATGAAGTCCAAAAAATACCACTGATCCTAAATGAAGTGCATAGGCTAATAGAAAGTAAGGGATACAAATTTATTTTGACAGGTTCAAGTGCAAGGAAAATAAGAAGAAAAGGTCAAAATCTTTTAGCCGGAAGAGCGCTTACATGCTCTATGTATCCACTGACTGTAGAAGAGCTAGGCAAAGATTTTAATCTTGAGCACTCATTAAAATATGGCAATCTTCCTTCTGTTTATATGGAAGAAGACCAACAGGCATTCCTTGAAAGTTATATAGAGACCTATTTGCAGGAAGAAGTCCGTCAGGAAGGACTCACAAGAAACCTTGGCGCGTTTGCACGATTTCTTGAAGCAGCAAGTTTTTCCCAGGGATCCATATTAAATATTTCCGAGGTCGCAAGAGAGTGTTCGGTGGAAAGAAAAATAGTTGAAAATTATTTCAGTATCCTGGAAGATCTATTGGTAGGGTTCCGTATCCCTGTTTTTAACAAAAAGGCCAAAAGGAGGATGGCCAGGCACCCAAAATTTTATTTCTTCGATGTTGGAGTCTACAGGACCATAAGACCCATGGGCCCCCTTGATTCTCCTGAAGAAGCCGAAGGGATAATATTTGAAAGCCTTTTTTTACAGGAACTCAGGGCTCTAAATGATTATTATGGTCTGGGATATAATATATATTACTGGAGAACAGCCGGCGGGCTTGAAGTAGATTTTATCCTTTACGGCAAAAGAGGGATAAAAGCATTTGAAATAAAGCGCCGAAACAGGGTTGCGGCCGGCGCTCTGTCAGGGCTTAAAGCTTTTTTAAAGGATTATTCATCTGCACAGGTATTTTTTATTTATGGGGGTAAAAAAACATTATATATTGATGGCATCAAAATAATTCCCATAGACAAGGCTATTAGAGATCTAAAAGAAATACTTTAATGAGATTTTTCCTACCCCACCTTTATAACTGCCTTTACTACATCAGAAGGATTGGCTATTACAAAATCAAAAGCCTTTTTTGTGTCCTCAAAATCAAATGTGTGGGTCACTATATCTTTTATTTTAATAGCTCCGCTTGCTATGGCTTCAATTGCTACCGGGTATTTATTTCTATATCTAAATACCGTTGCAAGTGAGGCTTCCCTTACAAGTAGCTTCATAAAATTATATTCTTATGAATCTTTTATGGAAACATGTGAGATAATACAATATAAATTATATTGTGATATATACAATAATAATTTATAATAATAATAATATAAATAATCGATCTTTAACAATGAAAGAAAAATTAAAAAATACCACATTTTCGCTGCCGGTCAAATCAATTGAAAATCTGAAAGAGGCAGTTAAAGAAGGATATGCAAAATCACTTAATTCGGCTGTCAGGGAAGCAGTAGAGCTTTACACAGCAAAAGTAAGCAAAGAAGCATTAAAAAAGGAAATGGAAGCTGCATCAAGGGATCCATTATTTCTAAAGGATACAAAGGAATTAATGGATGATTTTAAGACTTCTGATAAAGAAACAGCTGAATTAATAACTGATTGGTAAATATGGAGAGTTCTAATGTATGAGTATCAGTGGAATATATTCTGGGCCGAGCTTGATCCGGTCAGGGATTCAGAGCAATCTGGTAAAAGACCTGTTATTGTTATATCTTCCGAAGCTATAAACTCAAGTCTTCCCATTGTTGGAGTATTGCCCCTGACTTCTATGAAGAAAGGTAGAAAGATATACTCCACAGAAGTTTTTTTATCCAGGAAAGAGACTGGACTTGAGAAGGATTCGATATCAATGTCACACCAGGTAAGAGCATTATCAAAAAACAGGCTTGGAGAAAAATGTGGTGAGATAAGGTCTTCTGAAATAATGGAAAGAATACATCAATCAATCAGGGTATTTCTGGATATAGAATAGTCACCCGAGATTTATAAAATTCTTGAATAAAACACATAAAATGTTAACATTAAAAGCACATACATATAAGATAAAGTAACTATTATGGAAACAAAGAAAAGAACACATGTGGTGGTACCTGAAGAATTAATAAGGGAAGTGGACAGACTCTCAGGTAAAAGAAAACGGAGCCAATTTATCACCCGGGCAATAAAGAGGGAAATTCAGAGGCTAAACTATATAATGGCCGTAAAGGAAACAACCGGAGCCTGGGAGGA
This sequence comes from Actinomycetota bacterium, assembly GCA_022865545.1. Lineage (GTDB taxonomy): Bacteria > Actinomycetota > Humimicrobiia > Humimicrobiales > Humimicrobiaceae > M55B120. The sequence continues at coordinate 17,803 of JALHTA010000378.1, forward strand.
AAAAGATCACCCTGAACTAAAGGACGGATCCGAAAGCTGGGTAAGGAAGCTAAGGGATGAAGATAAAAAAAGACTAAAAGATTTTAAATAATGACAGAATATCTCCTGGACACTACTATAATAATTGATCACCTGAGGGGCGATAAAAAGGTGAACTCCTATCTTGAAAAAATCGGGCAGCGAGGTGATATTGCCGGATGCTGTTGTATTAATATAGCAGAGATATATTCTGGTATGCTGGAAAAAGAAGCAGAGAAGACAGACAGATTTATTAACAGTCTATACTATTATGAAGTTACCCGGGAGATTTCGAAGGTGGCAGGCAAGCTAAGGCAGAAGTATCAGAAAAAGGGCAAAACTCTTGCAACCACAGATATAATTATTGGAGCTGCCGCTCTTATATATGATCTAATACTTGTAACTAAGAATATAAAGCATTATCCTTTTCCAGAACTTGAGATGAAGGAGATATAGCAGGGACCAGGCTTATATGATAAAAAATATTAAAAGTTTTATTACCAGCAATTTCAGCAAGTCAGGTGATGTTAAAAATACATATTATACTGAACTTCTGGAGACATTTGACACCCAGGGATGTGTTATCTGTAAACTACTGGAGATTTCTGTTTTAAAATACCTTGAAAACCTGCTCCACGAATTTACCATGGATCCTATATCCAGAAGAGAGATCAGGGAAGCATTCGGATATTGTAAAAAACACACTGAGCAATTAATAGAGGTCACTAAAAATACCAATCAGAGACTCTCAGCTTCTATTGTAGCAGAAGACCTGGCCAATTATTTTATTAAGCACAGTAAGAAACTCTTGAAGAGCGGTATAAAATCTGGTACTGGAGTATTTAAGATGAGGAGAAGCTGCCCGATCTGTAAGTATTACAGCAAACATGAAAAGATGTATATTTCCGAGTTTTCGAAGGGAACAACAAAAGAAGAATTCTTAAGAAAATTTGAAGGGAGTCCCGGCATCTGTTTGGAGCATCTAATTAAAGTGTCAAAATCAATAAAGGACCGAACAGCTCTTAAAAGATTGCTTAAACCCCAGATAGCAATGATCGAAGAAACTGACCATGAATTGAATAATTTCATAAAGAAATTTGACCACAAAAGCAGTGAAAGAATAACAGACAATGAAGCTTCTGCCTGGTACAGGCTGTTTGAGCGGATAAACAGCAGATAAATCTTATTTCATATTATCCTATTTTTTGTATTTAAGTGTTAATATAAAAAGTAGGATTTATTCAATAAAAAGATATTTTTCTGATTAAAATATGATGAATAGCAAAAGGCAGAAACTTCTTAATGGAAATTTAAGAAAACTTCTCTTCACATTTTCCCTCCCGACAGTGATAGGGATGATAGTCGCATCCCTTTATAATCTTGTAGACACAATATTTGTGGGCAAGGGAGTTGGTCCTCTTGCCATAGCAGCCATTACCCTGATACTTCCCATAATGATGGTTTTTCTGGCAATAGCAACGATGATAGGCATGGGTGCTGCTTCAATAATCTCCCGTGCCCTCGGAGCCGGAAACCGGGAAAGGGCAATATCTGCAATGGCTGGCGCATATACCCTGGGTCTTTTATTGATAACTCCTCTTATAATACTCCTGTATATATTTAAGGATAGGATACTTGTATTATTTGGGGCCGATCAGGTAGTTTTTCAGTATGCAAGCAGTTATCTTGCAATAGTGCTTCCAGGGTTTTTCTTTTTTACACTTTCCTTTATTGCGAGCCAGATAATAAGAGCAGAGGGAATGGAGAGGGCGGCTACCTATCCCCTGATAATCGGTGCAGTACTAAATATTATCCTTGACTGGTTATTTATATTTGGGATGAATATGGGAGTAGAAGGTGCAGCGCTTGCAACTACCATAAGCCAGTTTACGATGTTTGTGGTTGTGATCCTATATTTTACATTTGCAAATACAATTTTTAAACTAAAGAAAAATAAATTCCATTTAAAGCTGGCGCTTTTAAAGGATAATCTAAGGATAGGGTTTCCCTCATTTATCGAACAGATATCGTCAAGTATAATCTTTATACTCATTAACAGCCTGATATTGCAATATGGAAATGAGATCTATCTTGCAATTGCTGGTGTTGGGCAGAGAATAATACTTATTGCGCTAAGACCTGTTTTTGGGATAGGATTTAGTTTTTCTACAATTACTAGTTTTAATTATGGGGCAGAAAGATTAAGGAGGGTCAAAAAAGTATTAAGGGAGGCAATACTATGGGTGGTCCTTCTATTGTGTGTGGTCTATATCATAATATTTACCATACCGCATCTAATGCTTTCAGTATTCTCAAATGATAAAACACTAATACTACAGGGGATGATGCCCTTAAGGATAATGGCTCTGCTGCTTCCGTTCAGGGGATTCTTTATTATTGGAAGATCATTTTTCCAGGCTATTGGAAAACCCAGGCAGGCACTTATAATCAATGTCTCATATATCTTTATCCTGATACCTCTTTTCTATATACTCCCACTCATTATGGGAATAAACGGGGTCTTTGCCTCCTGGCCCATAGCAGTATTTATCTCAGCATGTCTATCAGGAATCTTTCTTTTTAGAGAAATAAAGGTATTGGATCATAACATCAGGCAATTGGGGATGGGGTACTAAATATAGACAATAAAACGATTCTTTATTCTTTGTGATATAATATACGTATATGCCATTATAATCTTATGCACAAGGGGGTGTGTTTGAAATGGCTAACATATCACTTAGAAACATCACCAAGTATTATGGCAATAACCTTATCCTGGATAAGATCTCACTGGACATAAAAGACTGAGAATTTTTCTGCATAACAGGTCCCTCAGGATGCGGCAAGACCACGCTTCTCAGGATCATTGCAGGTCTAGATAATGACTATGGCGGGAAGGTATTTTTTGATGGAGAGGATGCCACCAGTTTAAGCTCTGCCAAGAGAAACATAGCCATGGTATTTCAGGACTATGCGCTTTATCCCAATATGGTGGCCAGGGAGAATATAGTTTTTCCTTTAAGGATAAGAAAATACAGCCAGGAAAGACTCACAACTAAACTTGACACTACTGTCAAACAGATAGATATTGGTGTAGATAAATACCTGGATTATCTGCCGAGACAGCTTTCTGCAGGACATCAGCAGAGAGTAGCGACAGGAAGGGCAATAATCAGGGATGATCCCAGGGTGTTCCTTCTTGATGAGCCACTTACGAACCTGGACGCCAAAATAAGGATGAATACCAGGACATATCTAAAAAAGCTGGTAACAGACATTAAGTCTACTACTATCTATGTAACTGCGGACAGCAATGAGGCACTGGCCCTTGCGGACAGGCTGGCAGTACTTGATGAGGGAAGATTTGTACAGGTGGACAGGCCCTTTGATATGTATTTTCATCCAAAGACAATGCTGGTGGCTGATTTCTTTGGAACCCTTGGGATGAATTTTCTTGAAGGTATGGTCATGGATGGAAGATTTATTTTTGAAGATAAAAAGCTTGGAGTACCTGCATATATTGATAAAGAGACAATAGATGACCTTGATGGCAAAAAAGTAATTCTGGGTATAAGACCCGAGGATGTGGCCTTTTCAAAAGAGCCATCCCGTGAAAGCATCAAAGTAGAAGTTCAGCTGATCCAGACCTTTCCGCCAAAGGCAAATATGATCTGTACTTTTAAGGAAAAAACAATAAATGTAGTTGCATTCATAAAAAATACCAGGGGAATAAAACCTGGAGGCAGCATCTATTTTGATATAGCGGGATCCAATACCCATCTATTTGATCCTGAAACCAGGGAAGCCATAATTTGATGGTGGGCGATATTGGATTTGAACCAATGACCTCTGCGATGTCGACGCAGCACTCTAACCAGCTGAGCTAATCGCCCCCAGTGTATGAATTTTATCAGAGTGTCGGGATAAATTAAATTTGTTTTTTTCCTTTTAAAAATAGATCAGTTCTATTGCTTTATGCAGCAAATATCTATTCTTATTAGAATTTAA
>JALHTA010000379.1 GCA_022865545.1 Actinomycetota bacterium
GGCCCTCTCCAGGTCATTCTGGGCTCCGGAAGTTATATCTGAGAAGTTCATCTCTTCACTTACTCTTCCGCCCAGAAGCTGCGTTATATTGTCCAGAAGCTCACTCTTTGATTTTAGGAACCTATCCTCTTCAGGAAGAGTTATGACATAACCAAGCGCCCTTCCCCTTGAAATAATAGACATCTTGTGTATCGGGTCCGTATGTGGAAGAACATAAGAAAGCAGGGCATGTCCCGATTCATGGAATGCGATTATCCTCTTCTCTTCCTCAGATATGACTCGCGACTTTTTCTCGGGTCCCGCAATCACTCTTTCTACAGCTTCCTCTATTTCAAACATGGAGATCTTCTTCTTATTATGTCTTGCAGCAAGAAGCGATGCCTCATTAAAGAGATTGGCCAGATCGGCACCTGTAAACCCGGGTGTCTGCTTGGCAATAGTCTTTAAGTTTATTGACTTATCCAGGGGCTTTCCCCTTGCATGTATTTCAAGTATTTTTTCCCTTCCAGGCAGGTCGGGTCTGTCGACTACTATCTGGCGGTCAAATCTTCCCGGTCTTAGAAGAGCAGGGTCAAGGATGTCGGGCCTATTGGTTGCGGCAATAAGTATGACCGTACTGTCCTGGTGAAACCCGTCCATCTCTACAAGTATCTGGTTTAAAGTCTGCTCTCTTTCATCGTGTCCGCCACCCAGGCCTGCACCACGGTGCCTTCCTACCGCATCGATCTCATCCATAAATATTATTGAGGGCTGGCTTGCCCTTGCCTGGCCAAACAGGTCCCTTACCCTTGAGGCACCCACACCGACAAACATCTCAACAAATTCAGAACCGCTTATTGAGAAGAACGGTACTCCTGCTTCACCCGCTACCGCTCTTGCAAGCAGTGTCTTCCCTGTCCCCGGAGGACCATATAATAGTACTCCTTTTGGGATCTTTGCACCCATAGCTTGAAACTTACTGGGGTTTTCCAGGAATTCTTCTATTTCCCTTAACTCCTCAACAGCTTCATCAACTCCTGCAACATCCTTAAATGTTACTCTCTCTTTACCTTTGGTAGCAAGTTTTGCCTTGCTCTTGCCAAACTGCATTACTTTGGATCCTCCACCCTGAAGCTGATTCATCATAAAGAATATAAGACCAAACATTATAATAAACGGTATCGCGCCTACAAGTATTTGCAGCCATACGGATTGCTGCTGATTATCCACTTTAAAAGCTATATCATTATCAAGCAAGTATTGGGTTATGTCATAGTCTGACAAGAATGCTACTTTAAATACAGTGCCGTCTGCAAGCTCCCCCTCTATGATTCCCTCTTCTGCTTTTATAAGAAGCGGGTCACCCCTGATGGCTCTACCATTTTCAATTGCGGCAGCAAACTCATCCATGCTGAACTCCGTCACATCGGGCGATAGGAAGAGCGGATTCCTGAAGATCAAAAACATTACCACTACAAGTAGTATGAGCAGTGCAATGTTTTTAAATCCCCTGCCTCCAAATCCTTTTTTATTAAAATTATTTTTCAAGCTTAAAACAACTCCTTTATTACAAAATTTTTATCAACCTTTAATAATAGTACAAATATTACTCATTTTCAATATATCCTATAAATGGTAGATTTCTGTACCTTTCTGCAAAATCAAGACCATACCCTACCACAAATTTATTTGGTATATCAAATCCCTTATATTTTACACTGTTTTTCATCTTCCTTGGCACATTCTTATCGAGTAGCGCACAGACTTCAATGCTTTTGGGGTTTCTGGCCCTTAGATTCTTTATGAGGTAATTAAGTGTCCTGCCGGAATCTACTATATCCTCGATTATGACCACTTCCTTGCCCTCGATGCTGCACTCAAGATCCTTTGTTATCCTGACTATACCAGAGCTTACCCTGGAATTTCCATAGCTTGATACTGCCATAAAATCGAAAGTCACAGGTATTTTTAATTCCCTGCAAATATCTGCTACGAATATAAAGGACCCTCTGAGGATCGAGACCAGAACAGGGTTTTTATCTTCATAATCAATGGTAAGTTTCTTACCCAGTTCCTTTACTTTCTTCTTAAGGGTAGCCTCATCGATAAGTACCTTTATTTTTTCTTCATCATACACCAGAATTTTTTCTCCATCTTCTTTTTTAAACTTATATATACTCATATGCTTATATAATATTTTTAAGCATTGTCTATTTCATTAAATCATATATATATCATTTTTCAAATAGTTCCATCTGTAATATCTTCTTTGTCTTCCCGGTAATCCTCACTCTATGATCTATCCTCTGATTTCCTACCCAGATTATTTTCTCCCTATCATAAAAAACAGGGACATTTACTCTTTTGTTTACAGCGATCTTATGGTCGGTAAAAAAATCCTGGAGTTTTTTGCTACCACCTGCTCCAAGGGGGTAGAACCTGTCTCCTTCCTTCCAGCTGCGCACTTTTACAGGAAGCTTTACTTTATCATAGTCAATAAAAGCCTGAGTATCCCTGGCTTTTTTAAAATCTGTCTCCTGGTCCCTATCAGTCAAGCCGGATTTCAAATTCATCGAAAATTGTTTAAGATCCGTCTCCCCATTTATCTTTATTTCCTGGTCCGCACATTTAAGTATTCTCAGTCCGGTTCCTTTCCGGGGACCATTAAAAGTATAGCTTTTTATTTCCTGGGGAAGTTCTTTAATATAGCCAGTGTCTACCATGTGGATAAATCCATTTATTCTTAAGATCCTCAAACTCCTAATTGGCTGTAGCCATTTGTTTTCACCCCCGCTTTCAGTTTTTAGGAGCGAAAGCACATCAGATATATTCTTAAAACTGATATCCTCAAGGTGACCGAGTATTCTCTCCATTGCAGAGGATATGATCCTGCGTCTTATAGCCACAGAGCTTAAAAGGACAGGTTCCATGGGGATTTTTATATATATAATATCTTTACCATCTTTACTTTTTGAAAACCTTGCAATTTCTTCCAATAGCTTTGATGCATATTTCTTTAAGAAATCATCTTCATCCTTGAGTATCCTGATAGAACGAAGAACGCTTGACCTGAAATTCTTAAAGAAGTTTTCCATTATAAAAGGTATTAGTCTATTTCTTACCTTGTTCCTAAAATATACATTTTCAAGATTTGTATGGTCCTCGCAGTACCGGATGTCATGGTCCTCAAGGTACTGCATTATATCTTCTCTGCTTGTATTAATAAGCGGTCTGATTATATTGCCGCTGACAGGTTTTATGCCTGAAAGACCTCTTGCACCCGCACCTCTTATTAACCGCATAAGAAAAGTCTCAATATTATCATCTGAATTATGGCCGACTGCTATCTTA
>JALHTA010000380.1 GCA_022865545.1 Actinomycetota bacterium
CAGAAGAGGGAGGACAAGGCGGGATGCCGAGCCCCCAGCAGATGTTTGTCGAAGAAACGGCAGAGCTCGGACCGGATTATGTCAAAGCAATAGATAGAGAATCGACTCTTACCACTGAAGTAGCTCCTGTTGTCATGAGTGTATCCATTGCGTCCTATCTTAATAAAAATTCACGGCCACAGGTCGTTGCTTCCACAGAAAATGCACAAGAGGTCTATAATTTGAAAGTAGCAGAGGGTAAGTTTTATTCGAGGGGTGATGTTTCAAGCTCTGCAAATGTAGCCGTTATAGGTAAGACCACGGCATCTTCACTTTTTGGCAAGATGAATCCTATTGGTAAGATAATAAAGTTAAGCGGACAGAATTTTAAAGTTATTGGAATCCTTGAAGAAAGAGGTACAGATGCCTTTGGAAATGACCAGGATGACTTTGTCTCTATCCCTATAACTACAGCCCAGAACAAACTGTTTGGACAAGGCTCCTATAATATGATACTTGCAACTAGCACATCGGAAGAAACAATAGATGCAGCTTCCGATGAAATAAGGGACATACTCCGTAAAAGCAGAAATATAAGGCCAGGGGAAGTGGCTGATTTCCAGGTCCGGAATCAGGACCAGATACTTGATGTTGTCAGCTCTATTACAGATATCTTTACCATAGTCATAGCAGGTATTGCCAGCATATCTTTACTGGTCGGGGGGATAGGAATTATGAATATAATGCTTGTATCAGTTACTGAAAGGACCAGGGAGATTGGGATACGTAAGGCAATAGGGGCCAAAAACCGTGATATCCTGTCCCAGTTTCTTGTAGAAAGCATAGTCTTAAGCATAACAGGTGGTATCTTAGGGATACTTTTTGCCGTACTTATTTCAGTGATTATTACTAATTTTACTGTACTTGAGACTAGTATAACCGCTTCCCCTATAATCATAGCTTTAAGTTTCTCAACAGTTATAGGCCTCTTTTTCGGTATCTACCCTGCAATGAGGGCAGCCAGATTAAATCCTATTGATGCACTTAGATATGAATAATTTAAGACATAAATGATCCTTAAATATAAATAGCCTCCCATTTATCTCCTAATAAAATGTAGGATCAGGTGGGAGGCTATCTTTATAAAAATCTATTATAAGTCTTTTCTTTTAGATTCCCTAAAAATTATTTCTTCTCTACCCTGGCTCTTCTTCTCCTCCTGGACCTTATGATCAGCCAGATCACGACAAGTATTATTGCAATGATCGCCAGTATCGGGCTTGCGGCTATAAGAAATATCAAGATCCCATTAAATACTGTTACTGCACCACGCAGACCCTTTTTAAGGGCTTCAAGGAATCCCCAACCGGTGGAAGTAGTGATAGGTTCGGGTTCATGCATATATACATCAATGGTGGAGAGTGAGACCATATTATCAAGATAATTCATCCTGCCCTTGATAACTTCTATCTGCTCCATGACATAACTTAGTTCCCTCTGTACCTCAATACTGTCACCTACATCATTTGACTGGGACATAAGGTCAAGGAGTATTTCCTCCTGAGCATTAAGATTTCTTAACCTGCTTTCAAGATCCGTATACTCCTGGGTTACATCCTGGCCGGAAACAGTAATACTTTCAACCGTACCCATATCCTTTATAAGATCAAGAGCCGAATTATACTTATCATGTGGAATCCTTATCGTAATACTTCCACTTGTAAGCTTACCGTCTGCATCAGAATAACTCTGCGTATTGGATACAAAACCACCATTATTATCAGCAAGTCTTGTAAGGTCAAAAAGCGCTTTTTCAAACTTGCCCTCCCCGACTTCCAGTTCCAGATAAGCAGTCTTTATCACTTTCCGGTCTGTAGTATTTGCTGTATCGCTAAACTGTGCATCATCGCGGTACACGCTTTCTTCCTCTGCAGCAAAATCGCCTTCTGCCATTTCCATTGCGGGTGCTTCTTCAAGCGATGCAGCCTTTGTCTCCTCGAAATATCCACCATCAACAGATTCAGCTGACTGGCCAAATATTCCACAGCTAGTGAGGGCAAGAGCTATCACCGCAGTTAAAAGAATAAAATAGAGTAGAAACCTTTTTGATATTCTTTGAATCTTCATTTTTTCTCCTTGTCTTCAAATTATTAATATAATAATAAAGTTTTTTCCTGTTCAGCTCAAATACTTTTTGAAACATTATATCTATTCGAAGTAATTATTAATATAACCGGGGTGGTCCATAAATTTATCGGACAAATAAAAAAGACCAGATACTGATCTGATCCCTTTTACCTAGCTTTTGGATTACACCAAGCATAAGAGGTTTTATGCTACCACTTCCCTGTCCGGATATATTCATCAATTGAATAGGCAGCCTTCCTGCC
>JALHTA010000381.1 GCA_022865545.1 Actinomycetota bacterium
TCATCTTTTAATACTTTAAAAAGAGCATCAAAGCTATCAACAGCCATCTTGGCCTGTTCCCTGTCCTTATATTTATTATTTGCTTCTGCGGGGATGCCCATTTTTTTATAAGCAAGGCTGGAAAGAGACATCATCATCTGCGTGATAATATCTTTAGTCGTAAGTCTATCTATTTCCTCCTGAAGCTGCCTTAGCATTTCCTCTTCTTTTTTTTGTGTGTCTTCTCCGGTAGGAGCATCTTCCGGTTTGCTTTTCATTTTCCCGTTCCCTGTCTTACCCTCAATAGTCTCTTTGGCCATCTTATCTTTTAATTCCTTGTCTTCGCCATTTCCCTTACTTTTTTTTCCTTTTTTCTCTGCCAATTAAATCACCTCAAAATAATAATGATCATATACCTTTGATATGTTTAATAATATTATCTAAATAATATAACTTATAGTCAATTACTCTGAATCATATTTTATAAGCGAAAATACTTCATAGCCCTCAAGTACCTTCCGCGGATTTAAAAATTCAAGTTCGATCAAGAAACAGAAACCCAGGACTTCTCCTCCCATTTTCTCGACAAGATCTGCTTTTGCTTTCGCTGTACCGCCAGTGGCCACAAGATCATCGACGATAAGCACCTTGTCGCCTTTTTTTACAGCATCCACATGCATCTGCAATATATTCTTTCCATATTCAAGATCATAGGAAGTCTCGCAGGTCTCATAGGGAAGTTTTCCAGGTTTTCTAATTGGTATGAACCCTATCCCAAGATTGTATGCAAGGATAGCACCAAAAATAAATCCTCTGGCTTCTGCCCCAATTATGAGATCTATCTCTTTTCCCTTATACTGTTCAGTCATCTTGTCTACAGAATATTTAAATGCATCACCGTCTGATAGCAGAGTCGTAATATCTCTAAATACAATTCCTTTTTTTGGAAAATCAGGGACATTCCTTATTTTCTTTTTTAGATCCATTTCATCCTTTCAATAAATCCAAGGAGTAAACCCAGGGATTAAATTTTGTCTATCTTATAATATATAGGCCCATAATTAAATTACAAGCTGGAACTACTAAATATTATCTTTTACAGTACGGATTATTGCTTCTGAATCAAATCCATATGCTTTTACAAGTTCTGAAGCTGTACCGGAAGCGCCAAACTTGTCCTGTACCCCAAGCCTTATAACTTTTACCGGGGACTTTTCCGATAATAGTTCACAAACAGCGCTTCCGAGTCCGCCGATTATACTGTGATCCTCCACAGTTATAACAAGGCCTGTTTTTTGTGCACTCTCTATTATAAGGTCTTCGTCCAGTGGTTTGATTGAGGCCATATTGATAAGATCGGTCTCAATGCCTTCCTCTTCCAGTTTTGCGGCAGCTTCAAGTGCGATATGAGTTGTAAAACCAGCACCGATGATCGTAGCTGCGTCACCTTCCATTATTTTTACACCTTTTCCGATCTCAAATTCATAATCATCATTAAAGATGACCGGACTTGCCCCCCTGCAGAGCCTTACATAGCAAGGTCCATTATATTCCGTTATCTTCTCTATGACTTTTTTGGTCTCTGTAGCGTCCGCAGGTGAGAGTACCAGTATATTGGGGATAGCACGCATTATAGCTACATCCTCAATAGCCTGATGGGTGGCTCCATCTTCACCAAGTGTTACTCCGCTGTGCGTTGCACATATTTTGACATTAAGCTTCGGGTATGCGATTGATATGCTTACCTGGTCACATGCTCTCTTGGTCGCAAATACGCTGAATGTAGACGCAAACGGGATCTTTCCCATAGTTGCGAGTCCTGCCGCAACACTCATCATATTTGATTCAGCTATGCCCATATTGAAAAACCTGTCCGGAAATTTCTTGCCAAAGACTGCAGTCTTGGTAGATTTTGAAAGGTCACAGTCCAGAACGACAATATCCTTGTTTGATTCCCCGAGTTCAGCAAGCGTGGTACCATAAGCTTCCCTGGTAGCGATCTTTTTATCACCCGCGGTATTTAATATATTTTCAACCTTTTTATTGATCATAATAGTTCACTCCTATTTTTAAAATTTAATGTTTTAGCTGGCATCGATTTTGCATATATCACAGATAGCCTTATCTTTTTCTTCTTCACTGGGAGCATTTCCATGCCAGTCACATGCATTTTCCATAAAGGTGACTCCCTTGCCTTTGGTAGTATTGGCGACTATGCATACGGGACTACCTTTCACTGCGATGGCCTTTTTCATGGTATCATCTATCACATCAAGATCATGGCCATCTATCTCATATGTCTTCCAGCCAAATGAACGCCATTTTTCAGCCAGTGGAGCTGTGTCCATTACATCCTTTGTGAATCCATCTATCTGCAGGCCATTGAGGTCCACAATAGCTATGAGATTATCAAGACTATAATGTCTTGCAGCCATTGCAGCTTCCCATATCTGTCCCTCATCACATTCACCATCTCCAAGAACAGCAAAGACTTTCACTCCGCTATTATCAAGTTTTGAAGCTAGCGCCATCCCCACTGCACATGAAAGTCCCTGTCCGAGAGAACCTGTAGATATATCTACTCCAGGTGTCTTATTCATATCAGGATGGCCCTGAAGCATGCTGCCGTATTTTCTAAGAGTCTTTAACTCCTCTTTATCAAAATACCCCTTTTCTGCCAGTGCAGCATATAATACCGGGCAGGCATGTCCTTTTGACAGCACAACCCTGTCCCTATCTTTTTTACCTGGATCTTTCGGATCGATATTTGTGACACCGCTAAAATAAAGATATGAAAACATATCTGCCATTGATAATGATCCTCCGGGATGTCCTGAACCGGCGGCACAAAGCATCTCGACTATATCAATTCTGATGTCTTTTGCCTTCTGCTCAAGCATCTCCCTTGATTTTATATCCATTGATCTCCCCTTCTTTCTTCCCTGTCAAAAAATAATATAATGTGCAGCATTATAGCTCCATGAGCCCTCTGAGATATTAAAACGATTATAATAAAAAGTCATGGATTTAAGAAGTAAGTATATGGTAAATTATTGCAAGTGATAACTCATTATTTATTAAATAGAAATAAAAAATAAAATATTATAAAATTGGTAAAGTCTTTAATAGTCTAAACAGAAAGTAGCAATGTATAATAATCTATATAATAACCTCGTAGTAATAGGAGGAAACGCCTCAGGACTCGCCGCAGCAAGCCAGGCAAGGAGAATAAATCCTGATCTTAATATCACCGTACTTGAAAGCGGAAAATACATATCTTATAGTACATGCGGCCTTCCCTACTTTATCTCAGGATATGTAAAAAGGGCTGAGGACCTGCTGGTTTATCCTAAGGATTTCTTTGAACAGAAAAGAAATATTAAGATACTTATGGGCCATATAGTCGTAGGGATGGATCCTTCAAAGAAGGAACTTCTTATAAGTGTGGGCCAGGCTCAGGAAAACAAGATCATAGAATATGACAAACTAATAATAAGCAGTGGCGGTACCAATATCATTCCCGATATCCCTGGAATAGATTCTTCAAATGTCTTCCAGTTCAGAAATGTCAGTGATGCGGAAAATCTTAAAGACTATATAGATTCAAACAATCCCAAAAAGGCCGTAGTCATAGGTGGAGGCGCCATTGGTATGCTTCTTGCAGAGGCTTTTAACCAGATCGGTATAAAGACTACCGTGGTTGAAAGAAAAGAGAGGATATACGATGAATTTGAATATGAGATAAGTACTATCCTGGCAAGAAAAGCTGAGATGGATGGGGTAGATATCCTGACTAAAACAAGCATTACTTCTATTAATGCAAATTCCGGCCAGAATACTGCCACGATAGAAGACGCCAGCGGGAAAAAAGACCTGGAATGTGACCTGGTAATGTTGGCCACAGGTATTTCTGCCAATACCGGTTTCCTCACAGACACCTCGATAGAACTCGGAATAAATGGAGCCATCAAGGTCGACAATAAGCTTCAGTCTTCACATATGAATATTTATGCATCCGGTGACTGCGCAACTATAAAAAATATTGTAACGGGAAAACAAGATTATATACCGACTGCAAATAATGCCGTTAAAACCGGAAGGATCGCAGGAGAAAATGCTGCTGGCGGGAATAAAGTCTTTAATGGTTCTGTAGGAACCGTAGTAGATAAAGTCCTGGATCTTGAGATCGCAAGTACAGGCATAGGCTCAAAAGAAGCAGTATCACTTGGTTATGATGCGATCAAACTTATTGACGGCTTTTCTTCACATGCAGGTTCTGTCCCGGGGGCAAAAAAAATAGCGATAATAATCATCGTAGATACAACCTCAAGAAGGCTGCTTGGCGCCCAGATGATAGGCGGAGAGGGAGTCGGTAAAAGGATCGATGTCTTTGCCACAGCTATAACAAATGAAATGACCGTAGATGATATCTATATGCTGGATCTTTCCTATGCACCTGCAATATCGACTGTCTGGGATCCAGTAAACAAGATATGTGGAAAAGCAGTTCTGGCACTTGATAAGCACAATAGGTGATGCAATGACTCTTCTGTGAGTATTCCATGTGCAATACGTGACAACAAAAGCCCTATCCAAACAAGATAATGGATTATCTCATACTCTAGAATAATTCATTCTGCTCAAGATCACTGGACGAAGGTCCTGAGTTTTTATTCGTATTATTATCCTGTTTTTCCACCTCTGGATCACTTGATTTTAGACCGCTTTCCTCCTCAAGGTCCAGCTGCTTTATAAAGACAGGTCTCTCGAAATTCCTGGCATACTCGGACCACTCATTTTCATCACTGGTATTTTCAAGGATAATATTGAATCCCCCTATGTCCCCATCAAGATGGTCAGCATGATAGACTATAAAAGCTTCCAGTATTTTTGGCCTCTTTGGCGAACCGTACTCCAGATGGCCGTGATGGCTGAGTATTATATGAAGGAGCCTGTCAGCAAGATCCTTCGGAAATCCCTTGATCTGATCTATCTTTTCAAGCACCCAGCCATAACCTATGGTTATATGGCCCAGGAGTCTTCCCCTATTGGTTATCTTCAAATTGACTCCTGAGGAGTATTCCCGTATCTTTCCAACATCATGAAGTATCGCACCGCAAATAAGCAGGTCCCTATTGAGATTATCATAAATACCTGCAAGCATATCACAGACCTTCGTGACATTAAGTGAATGCTCCAGCAGTCCGCCCTGATAAGCATGATGGTAACGGATTGCGGCAGTCGAGGTCTTGTATTCAGTGGTAAATTTTTTATCATTCATAAATGAATTTAGAAGTTCCTTTAAATACTTGCTCTCAAGGCTCCCAATATATCCAAGTATTTCTTCAAACATACCATCGATATCTTTGCTTGTACTTTTTATATAATCCGAGAGA
>JALHTA010000382.1 GCA_022865545.1 Actinomycetota bacterium
AAGATCACAGATAGAAAGAAAAATGCTGCACCGACAAAACCTGACCAGATATTGGGGCTGAACGTGCCCCTTGACAAATAGGTCCATAATAATACTATTTCAAAGGCGGTACCGGTGACCAGAAAAACAAGTGCGATAACGGAGAAAAATGCAAGGGGCTTGTAATCCCTGTATGTACCAAGAATGATCTTTAAAGTATTTACAGCGTATATGAAAAGATTTGAGGCTACTTTTGACCTGCGGGAAGGAAAATACTTAACAGTGATAGGCACTTCTCTGATGTCGAGTCCTTTAAATGAGAGGTCGATAAATGTTTCCTGCGTGTAGGTGAATCTGCCATGGAGGTTAAGGGAAAGCAGCGCCCTATTGGAATAAGCCCTGAAACCGCATGATACATCCAGATATTTTTTTCCTACCAGGTGGCTTATAAGAATTGACATCAGGCGGTTTCCCCACAATTTAGCGATCGACATATTATGAATGGGTTTTTTGTCAATAAATCTTGAAGCGGTAACAAATTCCGCACCTTCCTCAAGTATGGGTCCTAGAAGTCCGTGTATGTCTCCAGGGTCGAACTGTCCATCTCCATCAATATTTACCATCATGTCAAAACTATTATCTACTGCATATTGAAGACCCCTTCCGAATGAAAAACCTACACCCATATTTTTATAATTATCGATTACCTCAACCCCTATTTTTCTTGCAATTTCAGGGGTACCGTCGGTACTGCCGTCATTTATGACAAGGATCTTTATAATGTCGATACCCTGAATGTCCTGTGGGACCTTTTTGATGACTTCACCGATCTTATCTTTTTCATTGAAGGCAGGTATTATAATAAGTAGTTTCTTCATTATTTTTTTACCTTTCCCTTATCGGGTACTTTTATTTTAAATAAAATATTTTATGATCCTTGCATCAGGTATCGTAACACTTATAAATTTAATTAAAATAATATATCATAAAACTTTTAAATTATTATAATATATTAATATTTTAAGATGGTTCTGTCACGCATAGTTCTTAATTAATTATTTAAACAATAATATTTTTAGTATAAAATCTCATATTGATGTTTATTAATAGAAAGTATAAATGATTTGGAAACAAAGGCCGTTAAAAGTAACATTTTCTATCTTTTAATATTAATACTTACTGTTGCCAATAATCTTGTGAGTATTATTTCAGGAAAATATATTGCGATAGATCCCAGGCTCTCAAAGACGCTTATAATGTGGGTGATCATAATGATAGTTTCATATGCCGCAAAATTCCTGTTCTGGATCATACTACACCGCAAATTCAAACTTTCTTTTATTTATCCAATATTAAGTATTAATTATTTTGCGGCACTTTTTCTGGGCAGGGCCCTTTTTGGAGAAGCCATAACAATATATAAGACAATAGGGGCATCCATACTGGTTGCCGGTGTGTTTTTGATATTGTTGTCCAGCCAGAAAACGGAGATAATATCATGAGGGTCTATTATGTAATACTTGCTGTGTTTATACAGTTTCTGGTAGCCTATGGTCAATATCTGTTAAAAGTAGGCTCAAGAAGATTGGACCTTAAAAAAAGTTTTAAATATAATTTTAGAAATCGGACTCTTGTCTTTGCGGTATTGCTGTTTTTTTCGACAACAGTCCTCTCCATATTGGTGATGAGATTTATGGAGTTTTCGATATTTTATTCTTTTACTGCGCTAAACTATCTATTTATAATGTTTTTATCATGGAAGATATTAAAGGAAAA
>JALHTA010000045.1 GCA_022865545.1 Actinomycetota bacterium
ATGCTCTTGAAAGATTACCCTCTGATAATAAATTATTTTGAATGCCAGGTAAAGTATTTTCCAGTTCTTCTAATACCTCTCTCAAATTTTTTCCCTGGCAGTTAATCATATTTTTATTATTTTTAATTGAAAGTAGTCTAACCTGCGCCATATAAAAAACCTTACCTATTCATTGTTAAAGCAATTTTTATTCTTTTATTCTTCCAATGTAAAATCAAGCTTCAGTCTTTTTAGGGTTTCCTCGGTAGGAACTCCCTCTTTCCAACCCCTTAATTCATAATAATCTTCCAGTTCCTGTTTAAACAGATCTTCCGATATACTTTCCCCCTTACTTCCTCCTTTAGATAATACAACCGAAAAACGGACTGGGAGTTTATCTTCCTTACGGGGCTCCATACCCTCCCTCAGGTTATACATCCGGCAAAGATTAAATATTCTTTCTCCTGTTTCCATATATTCATCTAGGCTCATATCCCACCCAGTAATATAATTAATACTTTTTATAATCCGATCCGAAGTAAACGGACGTGACGGGGTCATAAAAAATTTACAAATTACCAGACAATCAGCCATCGTCCCCCAGTACTCTTGGGTCTTTTTCACCAACTCCGCTTTTCCCTTTAATCTTCTTCGGTCAATTCCTTCAGTAAGACCTAATTCGGGTAATGCATTATCTCTCTGAAATGCTTCATCGTGCATCACTTCCATATGATCGGCACCTTTATGACTTGTAGCATAGGAAAGTCCCATGCCTTTTTTACCTCTCGGGTCATGCATTGCTACTTCTAGTCCCTTTACGTGTACGGCAATCTCTTCTGCTCCAGGCCCTAGTTCTGCCGCAGCTCGCTTAACACCCTGTGACAATAAATGGCCTATACCCTTCTTAGCAGCTATTTCCTCCAGTACCTGTACAATCCCTTCTTCATCACCCCAGTCAACTTTAAACCCTATTTCTTCACTACTCAAAATACCACGTTCCAAGCATTCAAGTAAAAAAGATACCGAAACACAAGCTGATATTACATCTAATCCCAGGTCATTACAGCGATGATTTAATCTGGTAATTACATAGGGATCGTCAACAAGAAGTAGTGAGCCCAGGGAAGCAACCGCTTCATACTTCGGACCGCCATAAGGTGATTCCTTTTCTTCTATTTCCTGTAAACGTACTACATTCCGACAGGCTACAGGACAAGCATAACAGGTTTTCTGTCTTATCTGTATGCTCCCCTTCATCGCATCTCCATCTATTTTATCTATCTACTCAAAAGAGGTGAATTGAAAATTTTTTGTGGCACTACCTCATTTAGACTTACTGCAGCTGTTGAGTTCCATGTCCCATAAAGGCTCAAAGTATCACAACTGTCATCATTCATAAGATCATATACCAGTTCTTTTTTAAGTTGGCTAAGGCCTTCTTTTTCCTTTACTCCTATTTTTTTATCCCCACTTACTACTATCCCCTTTAAATTCTTGGAACCCATTACCGCACCTATTCCCATGCGCCCTCCTACGTA
>JALHTA010000006.1 GCA_022865545.1 Actinomycetota bacterium
ATTACAGCCTTTTGTTTCCACATAGCCTCAGTTACTACTAGCCCAAAACCTTCTTTTACTGATTTTTGGATTACTACATCAGCAGTTCTCTGCAAGGCGTTTATCTCAATGTCGCTATTAGGCTCCAGAAGCAGAATATCTATATTCGGATTACCGGCTGCTTCTTTTTTTACTTCCTCAAAAACAGTTTTACCCTCAGGGTCGTCACTGGCAAATCCTCCTGCTAAAATCAGCTTACATGCCACTTCTTTTTTTACCAGCTTCAGTGCTTTTATTACTCCTATAGGGTCTTTAAATCTGTCAAACCTTGAGACCTGGAGTATAATTGGTTTTTCCCTATTAATATTAAAGGGTTTTAAGGCATTATTTATTTCATTTTCATCCAGCTCACGATTCTTATCACTTAAAGGGTCAATTGAAGGGGCAATAAGATACTGGGGATGAGGAAGACTTTTAGAAAATTTTGAAATTGAAAAAATACTACAGTCGTATTCTACTATATGTTTTCTCAGATTCTTCCAAAGGGCAAGATCCGGTTTAGATATATCTATGTGACATCTCCAAACCCATTTAGTTTTATTATTTGAATAATAGTGCCTGAGTGGAAGAGGTTGAGGATCATGGATTACTATAATATCGGCATCATTAAGATTCAGGTTTTTTGCATTTTGCTTGTTGATATTTAAATATCTTGAAAAATCCTCATTCCCAAAAGGGATCTTGTCACCCTGCAAAGAATTATGAATATTTTTAGTAATGTTAAAAAAATCATCATTACCTTCTATAATTTCCCACCTGCAGTCAACACCAAGTTCATTTAAAAGTGGTATAAGCCTGTGAAGAATCTCAGCAACTCCACCACCATCTTTAGTGGAGTTTACCATTACAACTTTTTTACCTTTTGATAGACGGGCAAGAGATTTTATCTGATTAATAATCTTTTTTCCGACTATATCCTGATAATCTTTTAAGACAACCATAGCTTTTTACCTGCAAAGTTCTTTCTCAAAAATATTTATTAGTTTTTTCCTGATCTCTTCCAAACTAAAAAAATAGAAATCAATATCCCTTATTTTTTTGACAAGTGTCTTTTTATTAAAGTTTTCTTCGATCCATATGGAAAAGTCATCATGTTCTTTTACCTTTTTTATTTTTCTGGCTTCATAAAAATGAAAATATAAGGAACTGTCAGGAATAGTATTCAGAGCTTTTCTAAATCCCTTAAGAGAAGCAGTCTCTATTCCCAGAGGAAGTACTATAGTCGTAGCGTAGGAAAAGTAAAACTCAGAACCTGGTCTAACCCATGGTACGGTAGGAAGATCCCACATATGTTCCTCAATAATCTCCACAAGAGGTTCTTTTGCTTCAGATACAGTCTTATAATCATATGGGTCAAAATTTGCAAGCTTCTCGGCAAGAGCTAAATCCTCAAGCTCATAGGCGGCCCAATTAGCAAAGTCATTGGGAAATTCTCCTACCTTTAAATGAAATTTTAAATGTGACTGGTAAAGGTGGTGAAATATTACCTTATCCTCTGATTGCTCTAATATACTTAAAAATTCTTTTAAATTGCTAGCTCTCTGACCTGTTGGACTAAGGAGTACAATGCTATCATAAAAACTAAATATTTTTATTTTTTTTGCCATAGAAATTTTTTGTTTTGTATATAAATCAATAAGATACAATAGCAGAGCTTTATTTAAAAGTAAAATGTTAGAACATATATATTGTATAACATGAGCTAGTTTGTATTATAAGATTCTTACCCTATAATTGTATATAAGTGGTTAATTTAAAGGTTAGAAATGATAAAAAAAGAAAAAATAGTAATTGTATCAAACAGAGTTCCCTATAACATAACCAAAAGCGGTGGCGAGATTAAATATAAAAAAAGTGTTGGGGGGTTGGTAACAGCACTTGATCCCATACTATCCAAAAATGGTGGTCTGTGGATTGGTTGGAACGGCCATACTGGTTATGATAAAGATTTTCAGGAAAAGATCAGGGTAGAAGACAAAGATCAGGGTAGTGGTTACAGCCTAAAGTTTGTTAACTTATCAGCAAAGGAGATCAGAGATTATTATCATGGTTTTACAAACCGGTCTCTCTGGCCTCTATTTCATGGCTTTATATTCCAGAGCTATTTTAATCTAGATTACTGGAAATCTTACCGGTCAGTAAATAATAAATTTGCTGACAGCGTACTGGAAGAGATATCTGGTAAAGAACTAGTATGGATCCAGGACTATCACCTTACTTTAGTACCAAGAAGACTTAGAAAGATCAATCCAGATCTAAAGTTACTTTTTTTCTTACATATCCCTTTTCCTAATTATGAGATTTTCAGAGTACTACCCTGGGATAAAGAAATACTAAAAGGCCTTTTATGTTGTGACCTTGTAGGTTTCCAGACTTTGCAAGATGCAACAAATTTTATAGAGTGCTGTAAAAAAATATTAGCTATAAAAGTAAATTTTAAAAGTAAAAAAATATACCTGGAAGACAGAGTTGTAGATGTTAAAAATCTACCCATAAGTATAGATTTTAAAAGGTTTAATGAC
This sequence comes from Actinomycetota bacterium, assembly GCA_022865545.1. Classification (GTDB taxonomy): domain Bacteria; phylum Actinomycetota; class Humimicrobiia; order Humimicrobiales; family Humimicrobiaceae; genus M55B120. The sequence goes on from JALHTA010000006.1 coordinate 2,562, forward strand.
CTTGCTGACTGCAAGGAATCTAAAAGGTATATCAGAAGTATAAAAAGACTCGGCATTGATACTAAAATAATAATGAGTGTTGAAAGGCTGGATTACACCAAGGGAATAAAGGAGAGGCTCCTGGCAATAAATAGATTTTTTGAGAAATATCCCGAGTACAGGAAAAAAGTGGTCTTTCTCCAGATTTCTGTTCCCAGCAGGACCAAGATAAAAGAGTACATAACTTTAAAGAGGGAAATTGACGAGCTGGTAGGAAAGATAAACGGAAGGTTCGGAGATGAACTATGGTCTCCGGTCAACTATTTATATAAAGCTCTTCCTCAATCAAAATTGGCAGCCCTGTATAAGATCTCAGATGTATGCCTGGTGACTCCTTTGAGGGATGGGATGAACTTGATAGCAAAAGAATATGTCAGCTGCAAGGCTGAAGAAACCGGAGTTTTGATCTTAAGCAAGTTTGCTGGAGCAGCAGAGGAGATGAAGAAGTATTCAATACTGGTTAACCCTTATGATATAGAGGAAGTAGCAGACAGTATAAATGAGGCTTTAAATATGCATGGCAATACAAAGAAAATGCGAATATCTAGACTAAGGAATATAGTCCAAAAAAATGACATATATGCATGGGCTAATAATTTTTTAAACTATTCCAAAAATATTTATACAAGTTAGGTGTTGTACTATTAAATATGCAATAGAGCATCTAAGGGAATTACTGGTCAGAGTAAAGAGATTTAATAATATTTTTATATTTATTGATTATGACGGTACCCTTGTAGGGTTCAAAGATAATCCAGAAGATGCAATTCCTTCAAAGGATACGATAAAACTGATATC
>JALHTA010000046.1 GCA_022865545.1 Actinomycetota bacterium
AGCAGCTGAGGCACCCGTAAGGATAAAAAAAGCTTTTGAAATTTTGGTTAACTTTGCTTTTGCGGCTAAGACAATAAGAGCTATTCCCAGGCAAGATAATACAATTGCCGAAGAAAAGAATAGATACCTATTAAATAGGTCAAATTCGTTCATAATAAAAATGTTTGATATAGTTAGGATAGAGAAAGCCAGTATTATCCAAAAAATCACTACTGTAGAGGTATAGATTTTATTTTTTTCATTATCCATTTTATGTTCCTTTAAATTATTTTTTAAACGTAGCAATTAGTTAGACGTTTCTAAATAAAAAAGGATTTAACTGAATTAATTGTTTAGTAATCCAGTGGAGCATTTTGTAAACTCAACTCTGGTATAAAAATATCCTCACCTGAGGTCATTATCGCGGTTCTAACATTGCGTACAGTGGCCAGCCACTTAAGACAAATGTGTTATAGATGTCTTATTTATAAAATTCCTATATAATTTATAAATAATACCCTTTAAAAACATTTTTAGGAGGTAAAAATGGCTGAAAGAAAAATCACTTTCCACTATCTTCGCAAATTTAATGGTGTTATGGCAGGACTACATTTCGTCCAGGGTATGCTGATGCTGGTAATGGGACTAATTATTACCAATATCAGAGAATTTTCACTACCAGTAACCTATTATTTCCAATCTTTTGATACTGAAAAAATGAGGCTATTTGTTGATTCAGAGGTGATAGGTTCAATTCCAATTGGAGTAGTTGTTTCGGTATTTTTATTTTTATCAGCTATAGCCCATTTCCTGGTAGTTCTTCCCCGGGTAAAAGATTTTTACAATACAAACTAACAAAAAGGAATAAACTATTTCAGGTGGTTTGAATATGCTTTAAGCTCATCAGTTATGATTGTCCTTATATCGATGCTTTTTGGAGCTAAGGATATTGGTACTATTGTAGCCATAGTGGGACTTAATGCTACTATGAACCTTTTAGGTCTTATGATGGAGATACATAACCAGACTACAAAGAAGACTAACTGGACAGCCTTTATGATAGGTAGTTTTTCAGGAGCTATCCCCTGGATTGTAGTCTTACTTTATTTCCTGGGTTCAGCAGTTAAGACTCCTGGGGTCTTGGAGCAGGTCCCCTGGTTTGTATATGCTATATTCGGCACTTATTTTGTCCTGTTTAATACTTTCCCAGTCAATATGGTTCTTCAATATAAAAAGGTTGGTAGATGGCGTGATTATCTATATGGCGAAAGAGCATATATAATACTTAGCCTTGTGGCAAAATCACTACTTGCCTGGTTGGTATTTGCAGGAACTTTGCAGCCTGCTTAAATAAAATATTGTATGAATTACATAAATATAATAATACACGCAGTATTCTGGTTGTTTGGTTTCTTTGTGCTTTGGAAAATTCCAAAATGTAATGAAACTAAAGAGAACAGCAGAATAAGTAATCTTTCTATTTCTGTAATCATCCCTGCCAGAAATGAAGAGAAAAATCTGGAAAACCTATTCAATTCTCTTAAGAATCAAACGACTATAGTAAAGGAAGTAATACTTGTAGACGATGGTTCTACAGACAAAACACCTGATATAGGAAGAAAACACAATGCCAAAGTAATCAGTTTGAAAAGTTTGCCTAAGGGCTGGGTCGGAAAATCCTGGGCTTGTTATAATGGAGCTAACGCTGCTAATGGAGATTACTTTCTTTTTTTAGACGCAGATACCAAACTTGGTGAAAAAGGTATCGAAAATATATTATCCTGCTTAAAAAGATATGAAGGAGTAATCTCTATTCAACCTTATCACAGAGTAAAGAAAATTTATGAAAACCTATCACTTTTTTTTAATATAATCCTTATTGCTGGAATGGGAGCATTTACCCCTTTTCAAACAAGAATAAACCCTATTGGTGCCTTTGGTCCTTGCCTGATGTGTAAAAGAGAAGACTACTATAAAATAGATGGACATAAGAGCATAAAGGGTAAAGTAATGGAAGATATTGAAATAGGCAAAAAATTCATAGAGGCTAAAATCCCATTATTTTGTCTTGGTGGTAAAGGTACCATTGATTTTAGGATGTATCCTGGGGGTTTTAAGGAAATGGTTAAGGGTTGGTCTAAAGGTTTTGGTACTGGAGCTAAATCTACTTCAATACCTGTTCTAATAATGGTAATAGCTTGGATTGTTGGAGCTATATTTCCACTGAATCTGCTTGCTGATGGTTTATCCCCCTTTATCCCCAATATTATTTTAATTGCTTCAGTTTTTTATCTTGCATTTATAGCTCAAATATATTGGATGTCATACAGGATAGGGAGCTTTAGTATCTGGGCTTCAGTATTATATCCAATACCATTAGCCTTTTTTGTCATTGTATTTTTCTACTCTTTGATTTTAACTATATTTAGAAAAAAGGTTACCTGGAAAGATAGAGAAATAAAAACATAAATAAAGAATACTGTAATAAACAATTAATTGATAACACGGAATTTAATTGATAAATTTCTCTCAAGTAACAAAATTACAGAGATGGGAGAAAATATGAAGGCCAAGAAAAAAGCCAAGCTGGATTTAGTCGGTGATGATACTTTAGTAGTTGGAATCGATATAGGAAAGAGAAACCATTACTGCAGGTTTATCAATGTAAGAGGTTATGAGATAGGTAAAGGATTTAGTTTTTCTAATAACAGAGATGGTATGGAAAAGATAATATATAAAATTGAAGAAGCAAAAATACAAAACAACCTGGCCAAAGCTGTAATAGGTATGGAACCATCGGGTCATTACTGGAAAGCCGCGGCCCATTACTTGTCCAGTAATGGATACAAGTTAGCTCTGGTAAATCCATATCATATAAAAAGGATAAAAGAGATAGAGGATAACAGCCAGACAAAAACAGATCCCAAAGACAGCCTGCTTATAGCCAAGCTTGTAAGGGACGGGGACTTCTTTGATCCCAACCTGGCAGGTGGTATCTATGCTGAACTTAGAAGAATGTACAGGTTAAGACTTAAGGTCAGTAAATCCCTGGTACAGGAAAAGACAAAATTAAAAATACTGCTGGACGAATATTTTCCTGAATACGAAGGCTTATTTTGTGATATATTAGGGGCAACTTCAGAGTACATAATAGATAACTATTTTCTCCCAGAGATTGTAGCTAAGGAAAATATCCTATCCCTTACAGGAAAGATTAAAATGATAAGCAGAGGCAAGATAGGTGCTTCTAAAGTACTAAAACTCATAGAATGTGCCAGGAGCTCCATAGGGATAAACACAGGTATAGATGCAGCAGTACTGGAAAAAACCTATATACTTCAAAGTATTTCAAGCCTGAAGTTAAAGCTTGACCACTTAAATAAAAAACTAAAGTATTACCTGGACAGGATAGAATGTTCAAAATATCTACTGAGCATACCCGGAGTAGGTATAGTCACCGCAGCCGGATTTCTAGGCGAGGTTGGAGATATCTCAAAATACAAAAGCGCAAAGGAGATAATAAAGATGGCTGGGCTTAATCTTGTTGAGATATCCTCAGGGATAAAGAAAGGCAAAAAGAAGATATCAAAAAGAGGAAATAATAGACTTAGATGTCTTCTTTATCAGTGCGCAGTAGTAGCAATATCTAAAAACAGCCAGCTCAAGAGATACTATTGCTATCAGGCAGAGATAAAAAATAAGATGAAGATGGTAATAGCAGTGCAGTGCAAGCTGGCAAGAATAATGTTTGCTCTTTTAAAATATAAAAAATATTATGACCCTGAAGAAGTTTTAAAAAGTATGGTTGCCCAAGAGGTAGCTTAGGGTTAAAATTAGAGCTTGGTGGGGGATTCTGGTTTCTCCGTAGGGCGTATTTATACGACCCCGTAATAAAGAGTTAGAACCCCCACTTTAAAGATCAAAACATCGAACGAAGTATTGTAAGGGATTTACTAAAAGTAAATACCCCGGAAGACATGATAGGGTAGATGTGATCTTTCTTACAAGTGGGTACCTTCACCTGGCTTTAATCTCAATAAATATGGTTTCTTTATAGGAGGAATTATCAATAAAATTATTAATAAAATTTATTTGATTTGTTAACTATATTAAGATAGGGAG
>JALHTA010000383.1 GCA_022865545.1 Actinomycetota bacterium
TAATAAGGCCGCTTTAATCAGGGGTCTTATTATTTTAATTGAGGGAGGGGGTATACTGGTAGACCAAAGGGTACAATAGTAAGAACCTTTAATTTGAGTGTAGAAATAAAATATTAAAAAATTTATTTAACTATTACCTAACTAAGGTTTTCCGCACTAATATATAATCCTTATATCATTTATAGAGAAAATATTTTAAAAAAGAATTGATAATACTCATTTTTATATATTATAATAAATAAATTGTTCCATTCACCAGGCAAAACCTAAATATTTAATAGGAGGTAATAAATGATACGTGTAGTAAAAAAAACAAGCATTGCACTGTTAGTAATATTCATAATAAATATATTACTGCTATTATTTATTAAGCCATTAAACATTTATGCTGACTCCTATGATATCGGTGATACAGGACCCGGGGGCGGAACAGTTTTTTATTCCCTTCCAAATGGGCAATGTAAAGAAGCCATAACATATGACGATAATACTTATGACTGGTATGATGCAGTAGACGCTTGTGATTTAGCCAGCATAGGTGGCTATGATGATTGGTATCTGCCAGAAATGATAGAACTTGGTGAAGTTTGGTTTAAACTTTACAATAAAGGGCTGGGTAATTTTAGTGACAGGTTTTACTGGAGTGCTGATGAGTCTGATGCTAATAACGCTCAGGCAATATTGTTTTATGGCGGAGCCGCCTTTTTTGTGCCATCAGTAGATAAAAATAGTAGCAGTACTTCCTTGACTATTCCCCCTGATACTATTTATGGTTACTATATTATTGCTGTAAGGTCCTTTATGGGGGACCCCCAGAATACAGTTGTTGAAACAACAGAAACTGAAGATGTCTGGGTCAGAAATCATGAAATGACATGCTACCAGGTATGGATAAATGAAGATAACAACTTTGAGTTTGTATTCTGGTGGGAATATGCCAATAACAACCACGTACAGATATACGATATGGCAGGCAACTTGGTATGGGAGACAGATTTTTCCAAAGGCCAGTCCCATTTTGTAGCAGAACTTCCCGATGGCATGTATACAGTAAAGACCTTCCATGAATATGGACATATACTTCAGGAATTTGTAATAGGAAAGCCATAGGATAATAAGATTTAATCCTGGAATTAAATAAGACCTCTTTTACAGGGGTCTTATTTTGTATGGGGAAGATGAAATACAGGTAGCCCCAAGTATTGAAATTTCGAACCATATTCTAAGAGAAATTATTGAACTAAATAATATCCTTTCTATAAGTATATATTAAAATAATAATATTTTTTAAAACAATATCTGATATACTTATTCATAATTTTTTAAAAAAAACATAGGTTTAAAGGTGGGATAAATGAATATTAAAATGTATCCAAAATCAACAAAACTATTATTACTTTTTATTTCAATTCTTCTGATGTTGACCCTTTTTTTACCTTCTCAAATATTTGCAAATGGTTTTAGTACAGATGTAACAGTGCATGAGGGGTATGCTGATGAAAATACCTGGTTTTACCTGGAAGTTACAGGATTTAATGGTAGTGGATATATATTGCAGATATTAAAATTTAACAGCTCATCTTATGAGACATATAGTACTTATACTGGTACAGTCAGCAGTGATCCGTGGAACCAATGGATAAA
>JALHTA010000007.1 GCA_022865545.1 Actinomycetota bacterium
ATAGTCAAATCCCTTTGGGACAAGTGCTCCAAAATGCTTCCTATCAAGGGTTAGGATTTTATTTAGTTTAAGCCGCTCAGCTATGGCAACGATAGAAGCATCTACATAACCAATATCAAGGGTATCATATTTTTTCAATATCTCTATAATGCGTAAAATGTCTACATCCTTTATGGGCTCTAGATTAAAGTTCTGATTGATCTCCTCAAGAAATTTTATTTCCAAATGCGGGGACAGCCTGGTTTTGACTAGATAACAAATTTCTATTATTGTAGTAGATGGCAGGATGTATAGAAAATCATTATTTTCCTGAAAAAAACTTTTAATTATTAAATGGTTACTGTCGTCTTTATCCATCAGGGAATAAATTATACTAGTATCTAAAATTACCTGCATATTTTCTTTCTTAAAAATTATTACAATACCTGATCATTACCTGTCCTCTCCCAATCCTTTAAGATACTTATCTTCATCATTAGCGATATCTGAGCCACCGCTGCTGCCAATACCGATTATGCTGATTTTCTTTTTAGGAGCTTTTTTGGCCACATAGCTGCTTACTGCTTCTCTTATAAGGAAGGAAGTAGATTTGTTAGTAGTTTTAGACAATTTTTTTAGTTGTAGCATAATATCCTTATCTAAAAGTATGGATGTTCTTTCTTTTTCCACCGTGCTTCACCTGAACCTTTAATTTGTCTTAAATCTTCAATAAATATGTATATTAATATTAATATGCATATTAAACTATGTCAATTCTTATTTCCTTTTTAAGATTTTTAGTTAACTTCCCTCCGGATGCTTATAAAGTATTCTCCCTCCATCTGCCATTATTTCCTGGCCTACAATATAGCTGGATTCATCTGAGGCAAGGAAAAGCGCAAGATTGCCGATATCCTCAGGTTTCCCTATCCTTCCGATCGGGACCTGCGACGCAAGCATCTTATTAGTCTTTTTGTCATCAGGGTATCTGCTGCGGAGCCTGGGAGTATCAGTCAGTGCAGGGGATATGATATTGGACCTTATACCCTGGGGAAGGAGCTCATATGAAAGGCCTCTCATGATACCCGTAAGAGCAGCTTTAGTGGCTGGATAATGAAGGCCGCCTCCGGCACCATTCCATGTAACAGAAGAGCCGATTATGATTATATTGCCGTATTTATTATCAAGCATGGAGTTTACCAGGCTTCTGATGAAATAAAATACCCCATTAAGGTTTACAGCTATAGCTTTGTCCCATACTTTTATATCCATATCCTTAAGTGGTGCTTTTGTTGTCCATCCGGCATTGCATACAAGTATGTCCACTTTGTTAAATTCTTTGAGTATCTTATCGCAGGTTTCTTTTACCTGGTTATATTCACCTACATCGCAGCTGTAAAAACTTGCTTTTTTCTTTGTGATCTCCTTAATTTCTGATAAAGCTTTTTTCCCGCTTTTTATATTTCTTCCTATCAGGGCAAGTTCTGCGCCATTTTCTGCAAATGTCTTTGCTATCCCAAGACCTATTCCTTTTGTTGCTCCTGTGATTACTGCGACTTTGCCGGATAAATCAAATTTTCCCATAAGATCCTGCCTCCAGGTATTTCAAGTTTTTTAGATCAGTATTTTACTTAACTATTTTAACATATTTTCCAGTCCCATTACTCTCCGAATTATGAAATATATAAATAATAAAATTGTCAATAGGTCATATGGAGGGTACAATGTTTTTGACTGGAAAACATAATTGAAATGATTTGTAAAAAAGTAAGCTAGAATTAATAGATTGAAAACAGAAAGAAAAACCATACTCCTCACAAATGATGATGGTATTGATGCAGAAGGAATTTATTCCCTTTATAGGACATTCAAAAAAGACGGCAGGTTTGACTTAAGAGTTGTTGCGCCAGATAAAGAGAGCAGTGCTGTCGGGCATGCCATTACAGTATTCAGGCCGATATCTGTTATAAAGAATTATCAGGAAGGCGAGTTCTTTGGATATGCTGTGGATGGTACACCTGCAGATTGTGTAAAGCTAGCCATAGGGGCCATTCTTGACAGACCTCCGGATCTTTTGATCTCCGGGATAAATCGCGGACCCAATATGGGAGAAAATATCATATATTCAGGTACCGTTTCCGCTGCTACAGAGGGAACAGTATGCGGAGTATCCTCAATAGCCCTATCAGCCGATGACCTGCAGAATCCGGATTATAGCTATGCTTCCGGGTTCGCTTTGAGGATGGCTACAAAAATTTTAGAAAATGGGGGGCTGCCCGGGGGTACCCTTTTAAATATTAATATACCCAGCCTTGAAAAGGACAAGATAAAAGGTGTAAAGCTTACCGTTCAGAGTGATATAGGGTTTAAGGATAATTTTGTAAAGAGGCAGGACCCGCGCGGCAGGGATTATTACTGGATGGATGGGGTATTTCTTGAGAGAAATGTCAGTGAAGACTCTGATTATAATGCTGTTAAGAATGGGTATGTATCGGTAACACCGATACATTATGATATGACAGATTATAAATCCTTTGATCATTTCAAAGGGTGGAATATGGAAAAATTAAAATAAATAATCATTGGATAGATATAGGGATATATAAATGGTGGTAAAAAAAGAACAATTCTTATCAGATTTAAAAGTAGGGGACCTGGTTGAAACTTCCTTTGTGGTCTCTGAAAAACAGGTAAAGAAAAAAAAGAATGGCGAGGACTACTGTACTGTGACGCTGCAGGACAGGAGCGGAACAGTGGAGGGCGTTCTCTGGACAGAAGTATTTGAAACATCAGACGACTTCAAAGAGGGGGATATTGTAGAAGTAAAAGGAATCCTGAAAGAATATAAGGGCTCCAGGCAGCTAATCGTAAATTCTCTTGAAAAAATAGAAAAAGATAGTGTCCAGGATCTCTCGGATTATATAAAAAGTACAAGCAAAGATATCGACGGTATGTTTGAAGAAATACTTGGATATATTGAAAGTCTTGAGAGCAAATATTTAAAGGAACTTCTAAATTCATTTATGAATGACAAAAAATTTGTCACTGGATACAAGACCTCTACTGCTGCAATCCGATACCATCATGCTTATCAGGGCGGACTGCTGGAGCATTCAATTAATGTCACGAAGGTATGTGATATGCTTGCAGGTATTTATGATAATCTCAATAGGGACCTGCTTATTTGCGGTGCGATACTTCAT
>JALHTA010000384.1 GCA_022865545.1 Actinomycetota bacterium
ACAAAAATAAAAATAATTATGTCACCTAAAAGTATATAGTTTTATTCAGCGATTATGTCACCCTCCCCACTTGATTAATAGTTATTCAGTTTCCCATGCAATAGTTGAATTAAATAGACCAAGAGCAAGCTCTTCATCACTTGGATCAGATTTGGGCCTATTGTGTATACCGCTCTTCCATGGATGGTTTCTAGCAGGCTTTGTAGGAAGAAGCCTCTTATCTTTAGTTACATTGACATAACCTTTAGCTTTGGGCCTTGCCTCAAGTTTTGCAACAGAATATACCTTGCCGCTATACTTTGCCTTTATCCCAATCCTTGTGCTTGTTAAAACACTTACTCTTGAGCGGGGGATAGTGGCAGCCGGTTTCCCACCGGATAGGAGCTGATAGTATTTTCCCCAAAATGAAAACGCTGATCCGCCGTCAAGCTTTCTTTGGATCTTCCTGCAGAGTATATGATCAATATTAATACTTTTACCGAGCTTTCTATACACAGGCTCCCCCTTGGGGACAACAGAAAACCTTCCGTTGAATTTTTTAATATATGAGAGCATAAACTTATTGGCACTCTCCGTGTCCTTTATCCCGTTTAAAATAAACTCCTGTACCAGTCTATCCTGCAAGGTCCCCCATAATCTCTCTATCCTGCCTTTTGCCTGTGCGGAACCTGCAGGTATCATATTTACCCCAAGCTCATCCATGGCTGCTGAGAACTTAAGTATACGGCTCTGTCTTTCCCCCTAGCTGGTCTTCTATGGTCAGTTTATCCTTAGGGCTAAAAAATATTGTATGCCTGTCACTATAGGTAGACACAGGTATCCCGGAACCTCTTATCATCTGCCTTGCCACCTCAAAGTAACCTTCAAGTGTTTCCTCCTTACAAAGGTAGAGTCCCAGGACGGTACTACTTGCATCATCTATTGCTCCGTGAAGATTTAAATCTTCGCCTCCAAGCCACGGGTAAGGGGAAGCGTCAAGCTGGACCATCATGCCCGGGCAGTCCTTTCTTTTCCTGTAGCGGTGCGCTCTTATCTTCTTCTTTTTTTTGGGACTTTCAATTCCCGCACCCCGAAGTATCCTGTGCGCAGTCGGCTGGCTTATGTCAATTCCTTCTCTTTCTTCAAGTAGTTCTGCAAAGTGGCTGAAATTTGTGCCTGTGTATTTTTTGGTCTTAAGTTCTACTACCAGATCTTTTACATTACCCGCTGTTGCATTTACCGGCTTTCTATTCCTATTACCATGAACTGTTGCTCCTGGACCATTTAATCTCACTTTCTTTTTGATCCGTTTTACCTGTCTGGTAGACAACCTAAGTACCTCTGCTGCACCCTTAATTGTAATCTCTCCCTCTATGAGTCTCTCTGCTACTACTGCTCTTGCCATCTCCTTATCTGTCATATGATATGTTTCCTCTCTTGTATTCATAGGTGACATTTTCCCTGAATAAGATAAGGGTGACAATATCGCAGAATAACAACATTTGCCATAAAAATCTCTTGACAATTTTAACACTTACTGTATAATACTGTAAGTAATGGGAGTTGTCAATACATGAATGATAAAAATTTTGATCTTGACTCAAAATATATCGGTATTGTGCCGGTCATAAACCATTTCCTTAGGCGCTTGAGATTTAAGGACCTGCTTGAAAAATATCTTCCGCCTTCAGTCGAACAATCCAGAATGGACCCCGCGGGGGCTCTGGGTGTTCTGGTGCTAAACCTTATCATAAATAGAACTCCGCTATATTCAGTGGGAGAGTGGGCAGACCAGATGGTACCGAAGCTGCTTGGCCTGACAGCCGGTCAGATTAGGCTCATAAATGATGACAGGGTCGGACGAGCGCTAGATAG
>JALHTA010000047.1 GCA_022865545.1 Actinomycetota bacterium
ATTTAAACCCTGCAGGGCACCATAAAATCGTTCATTAAGCCTCCATGATTTCTTATCCGGAATCCACATTAGATCTAATATATACTGTATCATCCAAAGAGACCTGATGGATCTTTTAAGCACCGAGGTAAAGGAAGTGTCGAAAATAAAACCCTCCTTTTTAAGAATTTTCCCTGCTTCCTTAACTTGTTTTATTCCTGTGTCAGATAGATCTACATCAGTCCACCCAGTAAAGCGGTTTTCTCTATTCCAAATACTTTCACCATGCCTTAATAATACTAATTTGAACATCTAAATTACCTTCTATAAACTATAAACTTCCTGTATTAACTCATCTAATTCTATTGATTTTGAAGCAATTAATTTATCTGCTGCACCATAATAAATATATAACCTGTCCTTTTCGATTATGGCTCCTGTGGGAAATACTACATTATTTACATTCCCAGCTTTTTCCCAGTTCTCAACTGGAGAGAACAATGGTTTTTTAAGTCTATTTAAAACACTTAGAGGATTATTAATATCTAATAGTGCTACACTTGAGTGGTATTGTAAATTATTGTTAATCCTTTCTACACAATGATAGATTAGTAGCCATCCATACGCTGTCTCAATGGGTGGACAACCTGTGCCGACATATTCATTCTCAAAAGATAATTCTGGATCAATAACTACATAATCATTTATTTTTTCTAAGTATTCTTCCCAATAAACAGTATCTAGTTCTGAAAAATCATTAAAGTAAGAAACCTGGATACTGGGTAATATCCGGTGAAGAAGAGCATATTTATTATTAATTTTTTTGGGAAATAGACATGCGTCTTTATCCCATAATAATACTTCTTCCCCAAGGCTCTTTTCATAGATTTTTTCAAAATAGTCATATTTTTTTCCAATATTTGTTTTTTTAAAAATCTTATCTGCTTCTTTATAAGTAATCTTTGGGGATATGATACCACCTTTTTTAAAATTAATTAGATCACTACTGGTTGCGTAGGCTATCATTGCATTTTTTCCATCATAAGCAGTATATGTCATATAGTATAAGCCCTCTAAAAAAACTATCCTGGGATCCTCGATACCTTTTTTTTCATATTCATATTCAGGGAATATAACTGGCTTATCCAGTCTTTTAATAATCTTATTATTTCTTAATTGGCAATATCCTATTGAAGATATGTTATTTTTACTTATTGCTCGATAGAACATGTGAACAGTATCATCTACTTTAATACAAGCAGGATTTAAGACCCCTCTGGCCTCGAAATTTAAGCTGGTTTCCTCTAGAATAATTCCTTCATCTCTTATGTTAATCATTTATATAAACTCTTTTACTCTTCTTTTATTTTAAACCAAATTACTATATATCACTCCAACAATTGAATAAATTGCAAAACATTGTTTAAAATTTTATCTAGTTTTATAAACTAATCTTTCTGGAACCAAAAAACTTTTCCAATAGCATTTTAAATCTTCCTTCACACTTTCTTATGAGAACTAGCCCTTTATTTTGTTATTCCTATCTTTTCTAAATACCAACCAATACCAGAGATTAATCGCTATGGGTATTATTGTAATAACTACTACCAGAATAATAAATGGTACCGTTAGTATCTCTGGATTTTTCTTTATATGATAAAATATTATGCCGTCTGTAGCTGACACAACAACCGTAACTATAATAATGAATCTTATAAATAAAGACATAATTATTTTATTACCTCCTTATTTGAAAGTATATTACGAGTATTTATTATTGTAAAAGATATAA
>JALHTA010000385.1 GCA_022865545.1 Actinomycetota bacterium
ATATTATCAGGAATTGCTACCTTCCCAAGATCATGCAGGCTTGCCAGCATTGATAGTTCATCCATCTTGCTTTTTGATAATCTTAATGCCCGACCAAGTTCACTGGCCATCTTTTCAACTCTTTTAGTATGCTCTCTTGTTTCATACCCACTTTCCAATAATGAATCTACCAGAGAAAATACCACACTCCCCGGGGTGTTTTTACCGGATATCAACTTATTTCTGTACATAGAATCCTTTGCAGAGATAATTATTTCACTGAATTGTTGCTCTCTACTTTCTTTTGTTGAAACACCTAGAGATAATATGAATGGAAACTCCTTTTTGCTCACTTTTTCACACATTTTCTTAATTCTGTTTTTTATCTCAAGAGCAAGTTCTTTTGATGTTGCGGGCAGCAGGACGGCAAACTCATCTTCGCCATACCTTGCGATTATATCTTCTCTGCGGCATACTTTTTTAAATATATCAGAAACTATTTTTAATAACCGGTCTCCTTCATTATTACCAAAAGCATCATTGATTATTTTTAATCCATTTATATCACCGATTACTATACTGAGGGGAAGCTGTCTTTCCGTATTAAGCCGTTTTATCTCTTCATCAAAATATGATCTATTGTAAAGTTCTGTCAACTGGTCATGAAATCTTAAATATTTGATCTCATCTTCGATTCTTTTCCGTTCAGTAATATTATTAATTATTATATATACACTTTTTATCTTATTATCTTTTTTATGGATATAGTAATTTAATTCTACGTATATGCTGCTTCCTGATTTATCCAGTAATTTAAGCTCTGTAGAAAATTGTCTTTTTTCGATAATACTATGATCAAGGAAATCGAAATAATTTTTTATTTCTTTATTTTTAAATATCTCTACATTTTCAAGAGAATTACCAACAAGATCCCTTTGCCTGCAATCAAATATTTCCAGAACTTGCTTATTGACACTAATGACCATCCTGTCTTCATCAAGTTCCATTATCCCAAATGGAATCACATCAAAAAGAGCCTTATACTTTTCCTGGCTTTCTTTTAGGGCTCCTTCAAGCAAACCATGCTTCTCACTTGACTTCTCAATATCTTCAATAAGATTTTTTAATTTTTCTATCTCAGTGGTAAATTCTTCTTTTAACTTATTTTCTCTCGAAATCATATTAATTGTTTGTTCCGATAATAATATTACTATATTAATATTATTACATTATATAATTTTATACTATTTACTAAATATTATTTGCAATAAAATACACTTAATATTAATAATAATAATAATACAATAATAGATATATTATTTCAAATATTTATTTATATTAATAACAATAAATATATACATACTTTATAGAATAATATAATTGTTTTGATTATTTTACTTGATTATTATGTAAATAATCCAGTATCTATATAACTTATCTAAAAATGCTAAGTTCAAGGAATTGAAGACTTACTAATAATATATATCAGTCTTTTAAAAGAATTGGATTAATTATGTTATAAATAAACTGCGGGATGAGAAGTTCCCATCAGTCGTGAGATTTGCACCAAGCCTTTTTAATCCTACTTCATCACCGGGCGTAGGAATATGAGTCATATGCATCTCGCATCCCCTTAGCCGGTCAAGTTTATTCATGGCCAGTTCAGCGGTATGGCTGGTTGTTGCACTTATAGAGAGGGCTATCAATGTCTCCTCAAGGTCCATACTCTCTGATTCCTCCTTTAGGATGCCCTTTTTTAACAGAGATATCTGATTGATCACCTGAGGAGAAAGGAGCAATATCTCATCCGGAATATTTGCAAGTACTTTTACCGAGTTGAGGATAAGGCTTGATGATGCATGCATTAGTTTCGAATTCTTACCTGTGATTATGCGGCCATCAACTAATTCAAGCGCAGCGCCGCAAAAAATACCTTCATTACCTTTTCCGGATTCCTCAGCTTCCCTGGCGCTCTTCCTTGAGATTGCAACTACTTTTCTATTATTGACTTTTACTCCAAGCTCTTCCATTAAAAGTCTTACCCGTTCTACAGTCTCTTTTTTTTCGATTCCCATTATGTATTCAGTATTATAGCGGAAAAAACGTCGGATAAGTTCCTGTTTTGCCGCTTCCTGTACTATTTTATCGTCTATAATACCAAATCCAGCCCTATTAACTCCCATATCAGTGGGTGAATTATATAGCGGATGATTATTATTATCCGCAACTATTTTACTTATTATAAGCTTAAGTATTGGGAAACTCTCAACATCCCGGTTATAATTTATTGCTGTTTTATTATACTTGTCAAGGTGAAAAGGATCTACCAGGTTAAAGTCCTGTATATCTGCAGTCGCTGCCTCGTAAGCAATATTTACAGGATGTTTTAATGGAAGATTCCATATAGGAAATGTCTCAAATTTAGCATAGCCAGAATTGATCTTATTATTATGGTCATGGTATAGCTGTGAAAGACAGGTAGATAATTTTCCACTATTCGGCCCAGGGGCTGTAATGACTATAATTTGTTTCTGTGAATCTATATATTCATTTTTTCCAAAACCATCTTCACTACAGATCAAGTCCATATCTGTTGGATAATTCTTAATAGGAAAATGTTTATAAACTTTGACTCCCCGCATCTCAAGTTTATTTTTAAAAACTTTTGCAGAGGGTTGTCCCTCGAATCTAGTTATTACAACAGCCAGAATATCAAGTCCCCATTTTCTCAGGTCATCTATAAGTTTTAGGGTAGCTATGTCATAGGTAATGCCAAAATCTCCCCTGACTCTTCCACTCTCAATATCACCGGCATATATACAAAGTACTATATCAACCTTATCCTTAAGAGACTGCAGCAGCCTAATTTTAACATTTGGATCATACCCTGGTAATACTCTTGCAGCATGATAATCGAAACAAAGCTTTCCACCAAATTCCAGATATAGTTTTTTTTCAAATTTTTCAACTCTTTCAAGAATTGCTGAAGTCTGCTCATTTAGATACTTTTCATTATCAAATCCTATTTTTTTCATATTTTCGATTTCCTGTTCCAGAAGTTTTAAAATTCTTATGTATGACCTGATTATAGCATGAGGAAATATTTACTTCATATATTTTATTGCTATTTATATTGAAGAATTACAAATTTACACTATTTACAAACTAAGGGTAAAATATTAGTTAATATTACAATATTTCTTGTTTTCTTTCCTTTACCAGAGCATCCACAATTAAAGGATCAGCCAGAGTAGAGGTGTCGCCTATCTCTTCTATGTCCCCTGAGGCTATCTTCCTTAAGATCCTCCTCATTATTTTACCGGAACGGGTCTTAGGAAGTCCAGGTG
>JALHTA010000386.1 GCA_022865545.1 Actinomycetota bacterium
TGCTGAAGATTTCTTTGCACTTGCTCCTTTTATAAAATAATTAGTTTCTATTATGAAAAACTATATAAGCTCCCCGGGAAAAACTACAATAATACTTTCAGATAATAATATACGACTGCGAAAAAGCCTGGGACAGAATTATATAATAGACACTAATAGCGTGAAGAAAATGGTCTCTATTACCCAGATCTCAGGGGAGGATGTAATACTCGAAATAGGTTGTGGTATAGGAAGCCTTACCGAGGTCCTGCTGGAAAATGGACCGGCAAAAATAATCTGTATTGAAGTAGACAGGAAAGTATCAGAGGTGTTCAGGAATATTTTCCATGAGAGTATGGAAAATGGACAGGTAGAGTTAATAGCAGAAGATGCTATGGATATTGACTATGGCAAACTTAGCTCAACTCATAATATAAATAAGATGATATCAAACCTTCCATATAAGATCGCAGCTCCGCTCATACTTAAGATCTTAAGAGAAACGGAAAAGATAACGCAGTTCTGGATGACAATACAAAAAGATATTGCAGTTAGGCTGACTGCAAAACCGGGAGATAAAAACTACAGTTCCTATACTGTAAAATCCAATACCCTTGCTTGCTACAGGTCCTGTTTTAATATCTCCAGAAACTGCTTCCTTCCAAAGCCATTTGTGGATTCTTCAGTGATTGAGGTCACCCGGAAAAAGATACCGGAAGAATTAAGAGTAGGGGGTGGCATTGAAAGGTTTTTTGATCTGGTCAATGCAAGTTTTGCCCACCGAAGAAAAATGCTTCTAAACTCACTTTCCAAAAGTAAGGATTTTAGCCAGAAATTGGATAGTATATCAGAACTTTTGCCTGAAATAGGAAAAAATAAAGAAGTGCGTGCAGAAGAGCTTTCACTTGAGGACTATATATTCTTATACAAGAACCTCCTGATATAATATTTAATTCTGCTGTGCTATTATATAGCAAGATGAAAGTACAAAAAGAATTAAAAGTAAGGGCATCGGGAAAAATAAACCTCTACCTCAATGTCTCAAAGAATCCAAGAAGTGATGGTTATCACGAAATAAAGTCTATCATGCAGAGCATAGGCCTTTCGGACGAGCTTACTTTTAAAGTAGCAGATAATGAAAATACTCAGAATCTGACAAATCCTAATGGAATTTATATTACCTCAAATGATATAAGCATCCCCCTTGATGAAAGAAATCTTGTTCACAAGGCAGCCGCCATAATTCTTGATGAGTTCAGACTCAGGGGTAAATACAAGATAGAAATAAATATTAAAAAACACATCCCCGTTTGTGCCGGACTAGCTGGTGGCAGCACCAATGCAGCTGCAACACTGGTAGCGCTTAATGAGATTTTTGGCTTAAACTTAAAATACCCAAGACTTTTAAAACTAGCGGCACTTGTCGGCTCAGATGTTCCTTTTTGCATAAAAGGCGGAACAGTTCTTGCTGAAGGAAGGGGAGACAAACTAAGCCAGCTTCCGGACCTGCCTTTTTACTGGGTGGTCCTGACTACAGACGGAAGAAAGCTCCATACAAAAGATATTTACGAGATGTTTGATCTTGTGGGTGTCCCGGTCAAACCAAGACATAGGGAACTCGTAAAAGATATAAAAGAAAAACAATATGATAGATTCTTTGAAAAACTTGAAAATGATCTTGAAAAGGTCGCTATTATAGAAGACGGAAAAGTAGATTCATTAAAGGAAAAAATAAGAAACCTGGGAGCAGATATTACCCAGATGACTGGCAGCGGGCCAACAGTATTTGCATTTTGCAGTGATCTGACGGCAGCGCGAAAGGTATATAATGGCCTTAAGAGCCAATCAGAAAAAGCCATCCTGACTCACACTACACCCTATAGCCTGGTTATTATATAGAGCTTATTAAAAGGCTAAATATGTAAGGATAATCAGGAATTAATAACATTTCCGGCCCCAGGTAATCAACTCTTAATTTAATTGAATTTTCATCCGATCTGATATAAAATTTATTAGTTTTTGTTGGGGAGTAGCCAAGTGGTTAAGGCAACGGGTTTTGATCCCGTGATCCAGAGGTTCAAATCCTCTCTCCCCAGCCACCCTGTGCACTAAGCAAAGTGACCAACTTCCCATTTTGATTAAAGAGTTTTTTTACTATAAAATAAAATATAATAAAGCTAATATATTATGGAGGAAATATGCCAAAGAAAGATTTTTTAATCCGAAAGCTAAAGGGACAGATAGAAGGATGGGATGATGAGATTTATAGATTAACTTTTAGATTATAGATATTATCTTTGGTAAACTCATTAAATAACTGTATTATATATATTTCTTTGATATAAAAATAATATAAA
>JALHTA010000387.1 GCA_022865545.1 Actinomycetota bacterium
ATTATGTTAAACTACCTTGATATTACTTCACCCGAAGCTTCTGTTTGGGATGCTACCGTAGAAGCATTTAATGCCAAGTATCCTAATATAACACTGACAATCGAAAACAGTTTTGGTGATGCGTATCATCAGAAACTTGCTGCACTGGCAGCGGCAGGAGATCTGCCTGACGTTATGTTCCTTTGGCCAGGTGCACGAAATGCTGAGCTTTACGAAAATGAGCTTGCAGAGGACCTGTATCCATTTTTAGGGGATGATATAGACATGTATGCTACAGCTGCTGTTGCTCCCCAATGGGATGGCAATCTATATGAGCTTCCAATAACATTGACTTCATCTCATATGTTTTATGTTAATACCAAAGTCCTGGGTGATCTTGGTCTTAGCATGCCTACAACTTATGATGAGCTTGTTGCAATGGTACCTACTATAAGTGATGCTGGTCTTTATCCTATCTTGATGCCTAATAAAGCTACCTGGGTCATGCAGTCCTGTCTATTCAGTGCTCTGGTAGGAAGGATAGCCGGGCAAGATTGGATAGGAAAAGTAATTACAGGAGAAGCAGCCTTTACTGACCAGGAGTTCATTGATTCTCTTGCACTAGTAAAAGATATGTATGATACCGGTCTACTTCCACCCCAGAGTATTCAGTTAGAGTACGGTGATGGTCCTAACCTGTTTGCAACAGGACGAAGTCCGTTTATGATTGATGGAGATTGGAGAGTAGGAGCAATAGCGCCTCTTTTAACTAATGAGGAACAGTTAGATTATGAGCTTGCTGTATTTCCTGATGTCCCGGGAAATGGTATTTCCGGATCTACTTCAGGTGTTGCAGGAACTGGTTTTGGTATGAAGGCAGGTCTTGATGCTGATAAAGCAGATGCTGCATGGAAATGGATTTCCTTCTTTGCAGGAGCTGTAGGTTCAGAACTCAGATTCCTTGAAGAGGGTATAATACCCGCTTACAACCTGGATCTTACAGCATATGAAGATGTTCAGCCGCTTGTAGAGAAAAGAAAAGATTTCTACGACGGAATTACTGCTTACACGAACATACTTGACGCTGTTATTAGTGGCGATCCGATCACTATAATAAATAATGGTCTTCAGGAATTAGCATTAGGTAATATTACACCTGAAAAAATAGCGGCAGATGCTGAAGCTGCTATGGTTCGTTAAAGAGATAAGAATAAGACAATGAGACAATGGGCACCGTGCAAACGGTGCCCATTAAGATATGAAGTATAGATAGAATGTAGAGAATGAAAAAAGTAAATAGAATATTGACATATATATTGTTTGTTTCGCCGGCACTGGCAGTTTATCTGGCGATAATCGCATTTCCAATAATATCATCAGTAGGATTGAGTTTTACAGAGTACAATATTTATAAAAACCTGGCTGATTGGATCGGTTTTGCTAACTATATAAAAATATTTCGGGACCCGGTTTTCTGGTTTTCAATGAAGAATAATTTCTTTATTATTTTTGTATCCGTTTTTGGACAGATACCGCTTGGTTTTGTCCTGGCATATGTTATATATAGAAAGCTGGTAAAACGTTCAGCTTTTTTCCAGACAATGGTTTTTCTTCCAACTGTTATTTCTACTATTATTGTAGGAATACTCTGGTCAAAAATGACATCTCCGATAGGAGTTATACCAAAAATAATTCAAATTATTACAGGTAATCCTAATTATGCAATTACTATAACACTTAGTAAAAATCTTGCAATGATACCAATAGCTTTTGTTCTCCTCTGGTTGTATACAGGATACTATCTGATTATTTTCTTGGCCAACCTTCAGAATATCGATCCAAATATTATTGAAGCTGCACATATAGACGGGGCCACAAATAATCAGGTTTTTACAAGAATTATTATACCCCAGCTTTATGGTGTGCTGGTATTAACCTCTATCCTGGCTATATCCGGAAGCTTAAGGAGCTTTGATTTAATTTTTGCCATGACTGGCGGCGGACCTGCCTACTATACGAATGTATTAGCAATCTATATGTATAATTATGCTTTTATAAATTATAACTATGGCGTAGGGTCCGCTATTTCAACGGTTATGGTTGTCATATCAATTGTTTTGGTGGTAATGGTACGTTTTATAAGAAGAAGAATAGATACTATGGAGGCGTAAACTGTGTTTGAAAATACTTTGAATACAATAAAAGAGCAGAAAAAGATTAACATTAGCAGTATATTTATATATATTGTTTTTGCAATATTTACAATACTTACTCTTTATCCTTTAATATGGCTTGTTTATTCTTCATTCAAACCAATTCTTGAAATCATCAGGGATAGTTTTGCTTTACCAAAAGACTGGACATTTAGCAATTATATCCAGGCAATAAAAATTGGAAAGTTAGACATGTATGCGTTTAACAGCATAATTTATACATTTATTTCTACAGGATTGGTCGTTATTCTTTCTATGATGGCATCTTTTGCATTTGCTAAAATAAAAAATAGAGCAACTCCATTTATATATAATACATTTTTAATAGGTTTACTTATCACCATACAGGCTATTTTAATTCCACTGTTTATTTCTATGACCCGGATCGGACTCAGGGATACCAGACCCGGGATAATATTGATCTATGTAGCAATAAATCTGCCTCTGGCAATTTATTTGGGGACAGAATTTATAAAAAAAATACCGGATTCTTTGATTGAATCAGCTCAGATTGATGGTGCTTCTTATTTTACGGTTTTTGTGAAAATCATTATGCCTATGTGTAAACCCGTACTGGCGCCTATTATTATTTTTACAACCCTTGCCTGCTGGAATGAATTCATGCTTGCCCTTGTCTTTACCAGTTCTGATTCATCAAGAAGCCTCCCTGTAGGCATATTTTCCTTTTCCGGCCCTCTGGCAACCGAGTATGGAATGCAGTTTGCGGCCCTGGTTATTGGAATGGGACCGATGATTTTATTATATGCATTATTTTCTAAGCAGATAACACGTGGATTCGCAGCCGGCGGGGCAATAAAAGGATAGTTGCTTCTGCTGGTTATGTCAAAGGATAATATAAATAATTTTTTGAAGTAAATCGGAAAGGCAACTGTGAAAAAATCTTTACAAATAAAAAGAAAGAAAGAGAATTAATTGATTAAAAATAAAACAATTATAAAAAAGACACTATCCGATATGACTCTAGAAGAAAAAGTGGGCCAGGTATTCCAGGTGGGTTTTAACGGTATAGAAGTTACTCCCGGTATAAAGGAGATGGTAGAGGATTATCATGTTGGAGGGATAATCTATTTCAGGCGCAATATAAGATCGCTACAACAAGTATCCGGTCTTTCAAGGGAGCTGCAGAGATTATCAGCAAGTAGGAGGCCAGGTCTACCATTGATGATATCTACTGACCAGTAAGGTGGAATGGTCAATCGACTGGTGGGAGTGACTCATTTCCCTGGTAGTATGTTAATAGGGGCAACAAAAAAAAGCAGCCTGGCTGAAAAAGCCGGAAGAGCTATTGCAGGTCAATTGAAGGCTGTGGGAATTAATATGGATTTTGCTCCTGTTCTGGATGTCAACAATAATCCATTAAATATGGTTATAGGGACCAGATCTTTTGGTGGGGACCCTTGTTTAGTTGCTGAACTGGGCGCAGCTTTTATTAAAGGAATGCAGGAAGAGGGAATTATTGCATGCGCCAAACATTTTCCAGGGCATGGAGATACAGATGTTGATTCACATTTAGAGCTTCCTGTTATTGAACATGGAAGGGAACGCCTGGAAAAGATAGAGATCTATCCTTTTAAGCAGGCAATAATTGCAGGGGTAGATAGTATTATGACTGCCCATATCTGTGTGCCGGCCCTGGAATCCAGGAAAGGGGTACCTGCGACTTTATCGTATGATATTCTAACCGGCCTGTTAAGAGAAGAGCTGGGATATACAGGTTTGATCATCACTGATTGTATGGAGATGAAAGCAATTGCTGATACATTTGGAACAGTAGAGGGATCAGTTATGGCCATTAAAGCAGGTGCTGATGTGGTTCTGGTATCTCATAGTTTTGATAAACAAAAAGCAGCCATAGAAGCGATCGTTAAAGAAGTTAGAGAAGGCAGGATCACTGAAGAAAGGATTAACCAGTCAGTACTTAAAATACTTGGGCTTAAGGAAAAAAGGATTGGCCTGGAGAATATGCTGGTTTCAGATTATAGGAAGATAAATAAAGAGATAGAAGAAGAAGTTGCCTATGAGATTTCAAGGGCAGGGGTAACATTAGTTAAGGATGAGAGTGGTTTAATTCCTGTTAAGAAATCTGGCGGTAAAAAAATATTAGTTATAGATTTTTCTTTTAAAAGATTATCCCTGGTAGAAGATGATATAGAAAATAGTAATTTATTGGTTAATTTTTTAAAAAAGGAAGGAATAGAAGTCGAACACAAGACTTTCCTTGAGGGCGATAGCAAGCTATCTTTACATGACGGAATAGACATGGTTATTGTTTTTACTTCTAATGCTATTACTAATATTCACCAGGTTAAAATAATTAAAAAACTACAGGCTGCCAATATATCATTTATCGTTTTATCAAGTAACCCTTATGATCTCCAGCTTTTTCCTGAAGTACCTACTTTTTTAACTATTTACGATTATAGTCCTTTTAATATACAAGTAGCCGGTGAAATAATAACCGGTAAATATAAAGCTCAGGGGGTTTTACCTGTAACCTTAAAGATTTGAAGTATCTATTTATAGATCATAGAAAGATGGTGAGTTATTGTGAATGAAAAGTTATTATCATTGGTAAAACCAAAGATACCTGCACCGCTTGATGATAATTTCAGGCCTGCTGTTTTATGGAATCATATTTTTCTTGATAGTGTCCTTAATTCAAAGAAAAGTGTTTCCTTGTCAATTGCTATTAAAAAAGAGGATGATTCTATTTCAGTTTATAAAACAAATGTTTTTTCAGATGAATCTAACTTTGCTTCCTACAATAATTTTTATGTTGAACAATTAGTAAAAACACTCCTGTGGATTTACGGTGGATATAAATTAATTATATGCGGCCCAAAACAGATTGGTGGATATATCAAAAAAATATACTCTCCGAAAGGAAAGCGCGCTTTTGATGCAAATTTAATGTCTAATATATATGAAAAAACTTTTACAGTAGAAATTAACAATACTGAGAATAACTCTCCTGTTAAAAAAAAGTCAGTTGCAATAGGTGGTCATCTTGAAGGATGCCGTATTGGATTTGATCTTGGGGCAAGTGATAGAAAAGTGAGTGCAGTTATAGATGGTAAAGCAGTTTTCAGCGAGGAAGTGGCATGGAGCCCGGGCATACAAGCTGATCCCGGTTACCATTATCATGAAATTATGTCTATGCTGCATCGCGCTGCCGCCCATATGCCACGTATTGATGCTATAGGGGGAAGCTCTGCAGGAATCTATATAAATAACCGGGCGATGGTTGCTTCAATATTTCGTACAATCAACCCCGATCTTTTTAAAAACAAAGTAAAAAATATTTTTCTAGATATACAAAAGGAGTGGGGTGTTCCCTTCAAGGTAATAAACGATGGAGAGGTTACAGCTCTGGCTGGTTCTATGTCTTTGAAAAAAAATGTAGTACTGGGTATCGCTTTGGGATCCAGCGAAGCAGGGGGTTATATAAATAAAAAAGGAAATATAAATGATTGGCTAAATGAACTGGCTTTTATACCTGTTGATTTCAATGCTGAAGCACCCATTGATGAGTGGTCAGGTGACCGGGGGTGCGGAGCTCAATATTTCTCGCAGGTAGCAGTGGCACGGCTTGCCGAAAGAGCAGGGATTATTCTCAGTAAGAAACAAACCTATGCTGAGAAATTAAAATCTGTACAGGAGCTGATGGCTAAAGGAGATGACCGGGCAAGAAAGGTCTTTGAGACAATTGGATGCTATTTAGGTTACGGCATTGCATATTATGCCGGGTTTTATGAAATAGGAACTGTTTTAATCCTGGGCCGGGTTACCTCCGGGGAAGGCGGTAAAATAATTCTACAAAAGGCAGTCCAGGTGCTGGGTGAAGAATTCCCGGAGCTTTACAGTAGCATTACTCTTCATCTTCCCGATGAAGCCAGCAGGAGAGTAGGCCAGGCTATTGCTGCAGCCAGTTTACCTTTGATAGAGGGTAAAGGATAATGTCATAAGAAGTTCATTAAACAGTTTAATCTTTTATAAAAAATTATTTAAATAACTAATTAAAGAAATTGCAAGTATGATTGATAAAGATAAAAAAACTATTATTTTAAATGGCACTATAATTACCCCTTTTCAAATACTTGAAGATAAGGTTATTTCCATTGAAGAAGGAAAAATTAGAGCCTTAAAGGACAAGGAATCAATAAACGTATCAACAGATGCAGAGGTAATTGATGCCCGGGATAAATTTGTAGTCCCCGGGTTTATTGATCTGCATGTGCACGGTGGCGGTGGGTCTGATATTATGGATGGCAGATACGAAGCCGTAAAGCAGGTTGCTGCTACTCATTCCCGTTTTGGTACCACAGCGTTTCTTCCCACTACCATGACTATGGGTTGGGATAAAATTATTGAAAGCCTTAAAAGTGTTGATGAAGCGTTTGTTAAAGGAACCGGAGCTGCTGAAATTTTGGGGGTACACCTGGAAGGCCCTTATATTAATCCAGAAAAAAAAGGAGCCCAAAAGGAAGAATATATCAGAAGACCTTCTATTGAAGAATTATTAGAATTTAATGAAGTTTCTGGTAATCTAATTCGACTGATAACGATAGCACCGGAAATGCCGGGAGCAATTGATTTTATCCGGTGGTTAAGTAAACAGGGAATAGTTGCTTCGGTAGGGCATTCCAATGCTACCTATGAGCAGGTACAGGAAGGTATTCTAGCTGGACTGTCCCATGTTACCCATATTTTCAATGCTATGAGTGGGTTGGACCACCATGAACCAGGAGTAGTAGGAGCAGCCTTATATTCCCCGGAATTAATGATAGAGATGATTGCTGACCTGATACATCTTCATCCAGTGGCTATGAAAATATTGATTAAAGCTAAAGGGACAGAAGATGTAATCTTGATTACGGATGCCATAAGAGCAACGGGCAGGCCGGAAGGAACTTATGATCTTGGAGGGCAAGAGGTTGAAGTTTTCAATGGACAGGCCAGATTGAAGGATGGGACTCTGGCTGGCAGTGTTTTAACTTTGGATAAAGCTGTCCGGAATTTAATAAATGAAGTGGGAGTTCCATTGCATGAGGCTATCCAAATGGCAACCTTTAATCCGGCGAAGTGTCTGGGAGTTGAAGATAAAAAAGGGAGTTTGGAGCCGGGCAAAGATGCTGATATAGTTATTTTAGATAAAAAGTTGGAAGTCGAGCAAACCATGGTAAGAGGTAAAGTGATTTATAGGAGAAAAAAAGCGTGAAGAACAGTTTATAGAAATATTTGACAATAAAGATTTTTATTCCAGCGGAGGAGGTGGATATAAGGCTGTAAGCAGAGATGGCATGCTGGAGGGTCCGGGAGCCATGGATTATCATCAGGATATGCCGGAATATATTGATGATATTGCAAAATGGCTAAATGATGGAATAGAGCATCCCTGCAGTTTCTCTAATGCTTATACTAATTTCCAGATGTGGCAAGCAATGTACTATAGTTATTTTGAAGGAGGACAGATAACCCTGCCGCTTCAAAAAATCATGAATGAAATAGATGAACTAAAGAAGAAAATGCCTGAGAAAAAACTTATTGTCACTTTTGATGAAAGTAAAAATGAATACAGTTGTTAAGCTCTTATATAACTTTTATCTATGAAAATAGAATTTGGGTATTTAGGTTCAATTATCCATTTGGCTGTCATAAAACTAGACTTGATATGGTCTTTTTTTTATTCTTCTATTTCTCTTGTTTTTTTCTTCAGCACCATTATCCATGACGTTAATTAAATTCGATAACCTGGAATATGCCGATTTTTGGGAGATTATAGGATAGTGATCCAGAAGGAAATTCTTATAAATTTATATATAATCTTTGAAAATGTATATGTAATAATTTATAATACTATTATTATTAGTGTTATTATATAGATATATATACAGATTTATAACACTGTCAGTAAATTAAAAGCCAATTCCCAAAATATATTATATGGAGAGATGAAATGGTAAAAAAAACTAAAAATAAACAGACCGGTGCCCTCGATGGTAAGAATAAGAAAATAATCCTGGATGGAGAAGAAAGCTATTTTGATGAATTAATGGATAATATACCCGATTCAATTTACTTTAAGGATAGGGACAGCAAATTTGTTCGGATAAACAAGGCATGCGCCGAAAAATTCGGCTTAAAAAATCCGGAAGATGCAATTGGCAAGACAGATTTTGACTTTTTTATCACAGAAAATGCACAACCAACATATGATGATGACCAGAATATAATGAAGACAGGCAAAAAGACAGTAAGCATCGTAAAGAAAGAAATTTTTAGAGATAAGCCTGACAGGTGGGTTACCTCAACAAAAATACCCCGGTATGACAGGGACGGAAATATAATAGGCTTATTCGGCATAACAAGAGATATAACTGAGACCACAATTATGGACAATAAACTGGAGAAGGAAATATCTTTTGTAGATGCTCTCATGCAGGGCATGCCCGATTCAATTTACTTTAAGGATAGAGACAGCAAATTTGTTCGGATAAACAAGGCATGCGCCGATAAAATGGGATTGGATAGCCCGGATGATGCGGTTGGAAAGACAGATTATGATTTTTTCGGCAAGGATATGGCAAAAATAGCATATGATGATGAGCAGAATATAATAAAGACAGGCAAGCACATAGTGGACCTTAGCTACAGGGAAACCTATAAGGATAAGGCGGACAGGTGGATGGCCATAACAAAAATGCCATGGTATGACAGAGGTGGAAATATAATAGGCATAATCGGGATGGCAAGAGATATAACAGATAAGCAAAAGGCGGAAGAGGAGATAAAATACCTATCCTTCCATGACGTGCTCACAGGGCTCTATAACAGGGCATTTTTTGATGAAGAGCTAAAAAGGCTCAATACGGAAAGGCAGCTTCCAATAGCCATTGTAATGGGAGATGTAAACGGACTTAAACTTATAAATGATGCATATGGCCACGCCAGGGGAGACGTACTCTTAAAAAGGATATCAGACATACTAAGGGAAAACTTCAGGGGCGAAGATATCATTTCAAGATGGGGAGGGGATGAGTTT
This sequence comes from Actinomycetota bacterium, assembly GCA_022865545.1. Lineage (GTDB taxonomy): Bacteria > Actinomycetota > Humimicrobiia > Humimicrobiales > Humimicrobiaceae > M55B120. Next base: position 9,256 of record JALHTA010000387.1, read on the forward strand.
ATATCAATACTTCCTAAAACCAGCGTAGAGAATGCAAAAAGAATCGTAAAGAGGATTGGGGAGATGTGCAGACAAAAAAGCACGGCCGAGATACCACTTAGCATTTCATTTGGGATTGCAGTAAAGAAAAATAAGCCAGAGTGCATAGAGGATATAATAAAAAAATCTGAAGACAGGATGTATAAGAATAAAATAGCGGAGAATAAGCCTATCTATGAAAAAATTTTACAATCTCTTAAAGAGAACCTGAAAAAAGGAGATTACATAAGTGAAACACGCACCAAAAAAATGGAAGATTATGCACTCTGCATCGGAAAGAAGCTAAATCTTTCCGATGTTAAGCTTGGGGAATTGAGCTTACTTTTAAACCTTCATAATATAGGGAAATTGGCATTGGCAGATGAAATAGTTTCAAAACCCGGAAGGCTGACTAATAATGAGTGGAAAATAATAAAAAAGCTTCCTGAAGTAGGGTATCGTATTGCAGAATCATCCCCCGGACTTAAATCTATAGCAGAGTCCATACTCTCCCATCATGAATGGTATAACGGTCAGGGATATCCAAGAGGTACAAAGGGTGAAGAAATTCCAGTACTTTCAAGGATATCATTTCTTATTAACTCCTATGAAGCTATGACCAGAGATAGGCCATACAGAAAGAAGAAAACAAAAGAAGAGGCAATGGGGGAGATAAAGAAGTGCTGCGGGACACAATTTGATCCCGGGATAACAAAATTTTTTTTAGAAATACTAAAAGAGGAAGAAAAATAGTTTGTATTTACTATTATATTTTAAAAAGTAATAATTAAATTTATATTTTAAATGGTTAATTACTTTCAAGTATATTTACATATTCTCTGCCGCAGTACTGAAATCCCTGATCCGGGTGATGGGTAAGATTTGCCGTATCCTTTGTTCTTATTGCATCATTTAGCGCTGCAATGGTCAGCATTGATGAGAGTGTCCTGCCACTTTTCTGCTAAAGCCATCTATTATGGCTGCAAGGTATGAAAAGCCAGCTTCAAGCCTTATATAGGTAATATCGGAGTGCCAGAGCTCATCGGTCCTTGCAGGTATAAGATTCCTTACTAGATTAGGGTATTTTACCAGGCTGTGATTGGAGTTAGTGGTTACCCTGTATTTGCGTCTAATAGTGCACAGGAGACCGTTTTGGGCCATTATGCGATGTATTCTCTTGCGGTTTACCATAATGCCATTGCGCCGAAGCTGGGCCGTTACCCTCCTGTATCC
>JALHTA010000388.1 GCA_022865545.1 Actinomycetota bacterium
ATTTAATCTTTCTTTCACTCATAATAAAATTATTATCCTGTTAGGTTGACCTAAATATTGTCCATACTTTATTGGAATAGAATCTTTTTATTGCTTTGCTTATTAGATATAGATTATATATAAATCTATATCTTCCCATTAAACAAAAACCTCCAAAATTTATTGCCAATATTTTTATTGGTAAGAATAAAAAGTTATCGTCTATAACGCATAAAACACGCTGAACTGTGGTAAATATTTTCAACTCTTCCTTGTTCCAATTTGATGTAGAAAAACTTGGTTCATTATAATAATCATCCAGATAGCTTTTATTTATATATTTTTTCTTCCTGGCAATTTCAAATATTGCAGAGCCCGGATGAGGGGATATATATGATACAGCAGGTTTTCGGATCTTTAACTTTCTCATAAGTTCGAACGTATCCTGTATTTGAGAAAATGTCTCAACTGCGTCTTCGGAAAAATTTCCGACAACAATAAACGCCCTGACATCTAATTTATATTTCCTCAATAGTGAAACCAGCTCAGGCAATTTATTAATTTTTACCGGTTTATTTATCATTTCCTTTAAAACCGTTTTGTTACCGGATTCAATAGCAAGAGGCACTCTCCAGAAACCGGCTTGCTTCATTTTTCTTATGACTTCCTCATTTAACAGCCATGGGGAAATTCCGTTTGGAGCATCAAATACTATCTTATAATCTTTTTCAATTATCCCATCAAGGATTCTCAGGACCCGTTTTCGGTCAAGCAAAAACTGGTCATCGGATAAATATATATCCTCCACCTTATAGATTTTAACCAGATCATCAATTTCTTTCAGGACATCTTCTACGTTCCTGGGCCTGTACTTTTTGCCGAACAATTGATAAGCGGAACAAAAATTACAACTAAACGGACAACCGCGTGATGTTAAAATCGGCATGCTTCGATATTCGACTCCCTTTGGTTTTCTTATCCCATGCCTTTGGCCTGCAGTAAAATACTTTTCTACCTGGAAAAGGTGTCTTGCCGGATAGGGCAATCTATCAACATCCAAAAACTCTATTTTTGGTTTAAGGATTATTCCGTTATTACTATTCCTGAAGGCAATACTTTCCAATGTATCCAGATTATTTCCGTTCTCAATAGCTTTTAGCAATGGCACAATCGCCATTTCTCCTTCACCCAGAACTACTATATCTACGTTCTTATTTTCCAATACTTTTTCCGGTTCGGCAGTTGCATAAGCACCGCCAAATATTACCGGGGTACCTTTATTTACTGATTTTACCATTTCTGCAACACCATATGCATTCTTTGACTGTGTACTAAACATAGATGATATACCGACAAAATCAGGACTGCATTCAGCAATGAAATTTTTTATTTCTTCAAAGTTCATTCCTATCTGGATAAGATCCGGATTATTCCTTACCGGATTCTCCTGTTCAACATTTTCAGCTATAGTATCCAGGATTACAACTTCATAGGAAGCTTCCTCAAGTACAGCTGCAATATATGCAAGACCTATTGGAAAAGTTAAATTAAAATTGGCTCTATCTCTCGTAACAGTAACCGGCGGTACAATAAGTAAAATCTTTTTTTTATCTGCCAAATTTATTTCCTCTCAAATTTTAAATTTAATACAATTCATAAAGTTAAGCTAAAAATATTAGCGATTATATCTAACTAAAAAATGAATCCAATATTTTTATATCTTCAAGCGGACAAGCAACATAAGGGTATTTCATTATTTGATTATCGAACACATTTTTATGATTAAGACACAGCTCCCTAAAATAACTGGCCGGTTTTTTTAAACCTATATCTGGTATTGATGTTAATTTAGCAACTTTAAAAAGCAAGCCTTTAGCAATTTCCATATCTTTCTTCAACAATTCAGGGTTTTTCTTATATACAAAAAAACAATTTTCCATTACACAGTGCAGCAGATCAAATTCCCGTGGCAATTCATTATTAAAATGTTCCCAGTCAATAATCCTGGCTACCTCATCTTTACTATTAAATAAAATATTCTCCAGAGTATAATCGCCGTGGCTGTACTCTGTATCTATCATATCTAAAACATCATTATAATAATCAATAGCATTATTCAATTTGATAAAATTTTTCCGCAGCTCCGATCTAATATCTCCTGGTTTTCCTTCAGAAAAAACCATTTCAAGAACGGCAGTTCTTATATTGTTCTCATACTTATAGACGAATTCATTATTTTTTTTTCCAA
>JALHTA010000389.1 GCA_022865545.1 Actinomycetota bacterium
ACACACTTTTTATATATTTATTATTACAGCACGATCTCGGGTTGGGACCATATAAGAAAAACACTTAATATCTCTGGACAGAAAACTGGTGATAGCGATATAAGGATCTTTATTGATAAGCCTGCGGAACAGGAATCAATAGATAATCTTTCACTTATAGAAGGCTGGGCAGTCAACACAGGTTCAGCAGAAAATACTGGTATAGGTAAAGTAAAAATATACCTGGACGGGCCCATGGATTTTGGAAGATTTTTAGGAGATGCATCCTATGGCATACCCCGGACAGGAGTTGCGAATTTTTTTAATAATAATAATTATATTTACAGCGGTTTCAGTTTAGGCATTAATGATCCCAAACTTGACCAAGGCTCCAAACATACGCTTTTTATATATTCTTTCGATTCATCAAATCCAAATATCTATAATTTTGAAAAAAGGGATATTTTCCTTTCCGGTCAGGAAGAAGACAGGTCACGAATAGAAGCCAGTGTAAAGCTTGAAGATCCAGGCACTGGTAAAAAACTCAGCATAGAAGGATTTGCTATAGACAATTCTCTTATTAAAGACTATCTTGAGACCCAGAAAGCAGAGCAGGAAGAGCAGGCAGCAGCCTCAACTACTTCCAGTGATACAACAAGTGGAAACGGAAATTCTATTAAAAAACTTGTATTTAAATCCAACAGGGACGGAAATTATAATATTTATAGCATAAATCTTGATGGATCAGGGCGCCAGAGGCTAACCGACCATAATAGGGATGATCTTTATCCCGAGGTTTCACCTGATGGAAAAAAGATCGCATATAATTATGATATTAAAGGTGTATGGCAGATAATGATAATGGACTGGAACGGACAGAACAAAAGACAGATAACCAACAATGGTTACAGATCCGCATATCCTTCCTGGTCGTATGATATGAGATATATTTATTTTGAAGCATATATAGACGGAGACTGGGAACTTTTCCGTATAAATAGTGATGGAGGAGGTCAAATAAGGCTCACACATAATAGCAGCGGACATGATTGGCATCCAAATGGGCATCCGTTTGATACAAAAATAATATTTGAATCAGGTATGCCGGGACATGATAATATCTATATAATGAATCATGATGGTTCATCGGTCTCCAGGATTTTTGGAAATAATGACCGCCGCAGGACACCCGACCTTTCAAATGACTCGACAAAAATAACCTATACCAAATATTTTGGTGATAATAGCGAAGTCTATTATGCTGACATCAGGGATCAGAATGAAATAAGGGTCACACATAATGGGGATTGGGACGGACATCCTATGTTTTCACCTGATGGTAATCTGATCGTATATGAAGAAAGATCCGGCGGAAAAGAAGATCTTATAATCTTTGATATCAGGACCGGGACAAAGACCAATATAACCAATACATCATATAATGACAGTGATGCATGCTTCATGTATCAATAGAGATATGCTAAATCCTTCGGATTATATATTATAGGATAATCATATTGGAAATACTAATACCAGCTATTCGGAATCAGAAATATTTTGTTCAATAGCCTCGTGTTTGTATTTTCTTTTCTGAAGCAGTTTTAGCCTTATTGAAGATCCAGTAGCAACACCCAGCCATAGGGCCCATATATCGGTTCTTGAAAAGAAATAGTAATAAAGCTCGCTCACTGTAGCATTGGATTTAAAAATACTGGCAACAAGGAAGTCTGCCAGCCCGGAATATGAGATTATTATGGCCAGTGCAGGAACAAGTCCTACAAGAAGCAATACCTTTATATCAAAATAATTCATATTGACCCTGAGACGCATACCGAGGATTATTAGAAAACCTATAAGAAAACCAAGGATGTAGACGATAAAGTACTTAATAAAGCTCAACAGACCCACCGGCAGTTCATACTTTGCAAGCGCACCCAGAATAGTATCATAATAAGCATATGCGGAATAATAAAGAAGTATGTTTATAAAGCTAATGATTATCAGAATAAATCTCATCTTCTTCCTTCTATCTCAAAGCTTTTCTTTTGGCTCCATTACATTATTTTCTCCGAGCACATAGTTAACCGCATGCTTATGTCTTCTATTCCCAAAACAAGGTCTCACAGAGGTGCCCAGCGCAAAACCAAACCAGACCGACCATAATACATTCCTTGAAAGCAGATAAAAAACAAGTTCCTGCATTTTTTCACTTCCACTAAAAACCCTGGATATAATAAGATTGGAAACAGGACCGAGGGAAAGTATCAGGAGGATAAATGGTACAATGCCTATAAGTAGTAAGTTTTTTATCTCAAAATGGCTTCTGTCCGATTTCAGGTTTAATAGCAGCATTACCATGATCCCGATAGAGAATCCCGCTATTATAAGTATAAAAGTTTTTAAGAGATTCTGCAGACTTGCAGATATTACTGTAATTCCGAGCATGTTCAGGACATTATCATAGTAAGCATATATCAATACATAAAAAAGAGTATTAATAAAGGAAATAACTAGTAAAAATATTCTCACAATTTACTCCATTTACTTAACAAATAAATTATTTTATTAAAAATTATAATCAATCTATAAGCTTTCTACTATTGTACAAACAAAAATACCATAAATTATAAAAATATATAACTATATTAATAATTATTTTAAGATAATAGTATAAAATAACATTTCATATAGGGGATTTTAGAGTTAAAATATTACTTTCAAAGTAATTTTATGGAGAAAACTATTTGGGGAAAAAATTAAAAAATATTTTAAAGAAAATACTGCTTTCTTTTATAGCCATTATTTTCATATCCCTTCTTTTATTATTCACTATATCCTGCCGATCCATAATACCTGGAAATAATAATATTTCTATTAATGGTAATACGGGGGGCCCCTGCCTTACTATTTCAGACCTGGAACTTTTAGATATCAATGGAGGCGACCTATATCCGGGGGAGTCTGTCATAGCCAGTATCCGGATAATCAATTCAGGCAGTACTGACTGTAATAATATTGAAGTAAAGCTATTAACTGATGGCCTGCTAGCCGTCGATTCTGAATATGATCCATATCTTATAGAAAAACTGGAACCGGATAGATCGATTGAGATTAATATACCTTTTTTGGTTAAGGATGGTCTTACAGAAGACTCTACTACTTCCATGCAAATATTGGTCACCAGCGGGGAAACCCTGGAAATCATTACTGAAATTCAGGATCTAATAGTATTTGGGGTACACCCCTATACAAGGAAAAAGATCCCCATAATCGGGCTTCATGCTATTGAAGATAAGATCGAAATTCCTATTGAATTATATACCCATCATTTTAATGTACTTTGCCAGACTTTAAAGAAATTCGGATACGAGACAATAACTTTTAAGGACCTTCTGGATCATATAGATCATGGAAGGGCTCTTCCTGAAAAATCTGTAATAATTACTTCAGATGATGGATTTGGCGACCTTTATACCAATGCACTGCCTGTATTAAAGGAATATGATTATACAATGACTGTCTTTTTAGTGACCGGTTTTATCAAGGAGACGGAAGAAGAAAGAGTAGTGAATTTTTTTGATGCTGACCGTCCGGTCCCGATGAGGCCGATGCTTATATGGCCCGAAGTAAGCGAGATGTATGATTACGGTTTAGAATTCCTGTCCCACTCTGTAAATCATATACATCTGGGGCTAGCCAGTGATAAAGAATTCCTGTATGAACTGGCCGGATCAAAGGAAGATATTGAGTCACACCTGCATAATGAAGTGGCCCTCTTTGCATGGCCTTATGATAATAGCTCTCCTGGTAAGATACCTTTGCTTCCAGAAGCAGGCTATAGGGGTGCGGTAAAATATTCGGGAGGTACCGAGGATATTGAGACTATTGACATAGGGAAGATCAAAAGAATCGAGTTTAATAGTTATATACCTCCTTATGATTATGCCGGCTATCTTGATCTTCTTGATCTTGAAATAGAGAACCATTTAAACAGCCTTAATCAAACATCCGGGCAGCAGTTTATTCTTGACTACACCATAATGAATAATGATAACCAGGATCTGAAGATTACCTCATTTGAGCTTGAGCTCAGCGATAATCTCAAACTTGATATTGTTGATCCATCAGGATACATCTCTCAATACCCTGGAAAGGTGGACAATACTTTTATGTGGGTCAATGGCGGATACACAATAAGCTCCGGGGGCCAGGAAGACATAATCCTAAAACTTTCCGGATACGGTCCCGGAAAAGCTCTTATCAGCTTCAGGCTGACTGCTTATGATACATATTTTAATGCAGAAGATATTGAAATAA
>JALHTA010000390.1 GCA_022865545.1 Actinomycetota bacterium
ATTTAGACTCTGAGAAGATCAGTCTTGAATATAGAAAATATTTAAGAATTTTATAATTATTATATGCAGTATATAAAGATAATATATATAGGAGCCCCATAAATGAATATACCTGAAGGTACGATCGTTGCCATGCTTACCCCTTTTGATGACAGGGGCAAAGTAAATGAAGCCGAAGTACGAAAGCTTGTTAATTTCTTAATAGATAAAGGTGTGGATGGAATATTTCCAGTAGCTTCCTGCGGAGAGTACACACACACTGATATGGGAGAAAGAAAATTCCTGATAGATATCGTAATGGACCAGGCTGCCGGAAAAGTTGATGTCATTCCAGGAACCGGGGCTACATGCTACCACCAGTCAATCGAATTAGCTGAACATGCACGCGAGGCAGGCTGCGCCGCAGTAGTTCTTCACGGTCCCTATTTTTTCCAGAATAGCCAGGAAGTGGTAGAAGGACATTTAAGGAAAGTTGCTGAATCAGTAGATATTCCTATTTTTCTATATAATATTCCCTTTTTTGCCAATGAAGTAACACCAACTATGGTCGAAAATCTGTGCAATATGAAAAATATTGTAGGAGTTAAAGATTCTTCCGGAAATATGGTAAATGTCATGAACCTTATCGAGATGACAAAAAAGGTCGATCCTGAATTTAAGGTACTGGTAGGCGCCGAGGAGATAATGCTCCCGGCACTTATGATGGGTGGAAGGGGCTGCATGACAGCCACTGCCGGAGTGTTTCCTGAGTTTATGACTGGTATCTGGAAGTCTTATGAAAGCGGTAATTACCAACTTGCCCTTAACCTTCAATTTGCCATACTGCCGCTTATTAGAGAAATGAAAACAGTAAACTTTCCTCAAGGGTTCAAAGAAGCAATGTCTCTCAGGGGAATCGATATGGGAAAACCGATGATGAATTATCCTCCTGGAACCCTTGCAAAAATAGCGGACCTTAAGGAAAGATTAAAAATCGAGATGACTTCACTTCTTTATGAATATTTCCCGGGAATACCGCTAAATTACAGAGGCGATGAGGATATTTCTAATAAATATAATTATCCCGAAGCATGCATCAATGCTGGAGAAAAGAAATTCGAAGACTGCACTCAATGCGGAATGTGTGATGGAACAGTAGAAAGCACACTTGAAAAAGATTCTTCATCAACTAATGATGTTTCTAAAAAATCGCAGGCAGGTTTGAGTAAAGAAGAAATCGAATCTATCGTAAATGAGACAGTAAAAAGAATTAAAGGCAATATGTAGAACAGGAACAGGAATGATCATAGGATTTATCGACAGTTTAAGTTCAAACAAATGGTTATCCGGAATAGGACGATTAAATAAGATAGTAGGTATCATAGAGAAAACAGATTTTACGAAAAAAGATGATGGCACCATAAAAATTGATATTGATGATCTTTACTATATCCTAACCACTTATAATACTTCTAATGATATTGAAGAAAAACCTGCAGAAGCTCACCGGAAATTTATCGACCTGCAGTATATCCTTTATGGAGAGGAAAAAATAGGATATGCAGATTACACCAGTCCCAAAATGTTACTTAAGGAATATGATGGAGATAGTGATATCGAGCTTTTCAAAAGGATAGAAGATGAGAGTTTTTTTGTTTTAAAGAAAGGCATGTATGCTGTTTTCTTTCCTGAAGATGTCCATAGGCCGGGACTTACAAATAAAGAGACCCGGGGAGTTCGAAAGATCATCTTTAAGATACCTGTTTAAGCTTTTTACCTTATTCTTCAAACTGGTTGAAATGTAGAATATCTTCCAGTTTACGCTTGGGGACATGCAGCGTCCCAGATTCATCCTTATAATATTTTATTGAAGCGCCTTTTTCTATATCCTCCGGTATTGGTTTTTCCAGTGGATAGCCCATAGCAAGTATCAGTTCTGCTGAAAGGTTTGCAGGGACACTTATAATATTGTTTATTTCTTTTGCTTTAAATGCACCTATCCAGCAGCATCCTATTCCTTCTTCTTCAGCTACAAGATTCATATTTTCAACACTTGCTCCAATATCTCTTTCGGGAGCAGGATTTATTATCTTA
>JALHTA010000048.1 GCA_022865545.1 Actinomycetota bacterium
AAGAATCTAAAGAGATGAAGTAACCGGGGAGGGGCAACTGGTCGAGGACCTCTCCGTCCTGAAACGAATAATCCGTATCAATATAGCTTATTTCTATTCCAATACCAAGAAGTTTAAGTATTTCCGATGCCTGCTCAAGAACCAATCCCGTAAGATCCGGGACTTCATTTAATGGTTCTGATGTAGAAATCTTTAGTTCTACTGTACTCCCGGCTTTTATGCTTGTTCCTGGTTGAGGTATAACTGAAACCACTAACCCAGGCTGGGGTATTTCCTCTGTTAATGGAGTCATGCTTGTTATGACATTTATTCCCATAGATCCAAGATAATTTGAAGCATATACATAGTCCAGTCCAATTATATTGGGGATTACTATAGACTGGGTGCCCATACTTACAATAATATCCACAGCCTCTCCAATAGTTGTTAGTTTGCCAGAGAAAGGATTCTGAGTGATTATATGATTCCTTGCAAATTCTTCAGAGTATTCCTCTAATATGGTGCCGGTCTCAAGACCCATAGCTTCCAATACCCCGCTGGCTTCTTGAAGCTCAAGCCCAATTATATTAGGTACTAAAAAAGTTAAATTTTTACTGCCCATACTTACAATGACTTTTACGGTCCTGTCTGGAGTGACAATACTATTTGACCCGGGGTCCTGTTCGATCACATAGTTTTCAGGAACAGTATCACTATATAGCTCCTCGATTATTTCCATATCAAGATTAAAAAATGACAGTGTCTGTCTTGCGGAATCAATATGCATATCATGAATAGGGGGTATTTTTGCTTCTTCTACCACTACAGGTTCTTTTCCATAAAAAAGAATCGCATAAGTCAAAAATAGTGCAAAAAATATAATTGCGACAACTACTGCTGTGGCAGTTATAGAATTTTTGCTGATCCACCGGGCAAAAACATTTATGCTTTTACGGTCCCTTCTGCTCTTTCCAAGCAATACCGGTTTGCCTTCAAGATAGTTATTAAGATCTCTTTTTAGACCGTCAATATCTTCATAGCGCCTGCCGGGATCCTTTTCCAGGCAAGTCATAACTATCTTATCTAGTTTTAAGGGAATATCTAGAATCAGTGAAGACGGTTTAACAGGTTTTTCACTAACATGCTTCAGGCTTATGTCCACTGAGGTGTCACCCCTACAGGGCGTATCCCCGGTAAGCATCTCATAAAACACTACTCCCAGTGAATATATATCAGTCCTATTATCCAGGGAACTCCCACGTGCCTGTTCGGGAGATATATACTGAGCGGTCCCTATTATATTTAAGGTTTTTGTAATATCAGTATTTAAGGATTTGGCAATACCAAAATCAGTGACCTTTACTTTATTTTCGGATGCTATAAGGATATTTTGTGGTTTTATATCCCTGTGTATAAGATTATTATTGTGAGCGAACATGAGGGCTTCACATATTTGAATGACAAGATGCGTGGAAGCTTTAGGGTCGAGGGCTCCCTTTCGGTCAATCAGCTCTTTAAGGGACACACCATCCACATACTCCATTATGATAAAGTATGAATCGTCGAATTTACCCCAGTCATAAATATCAACGATATTTGGATGTTTTAGTTTTGCCAGGATCTGGGCCTCACTTTTAAATCTGGCAACAAAATTCCTATCACCGGCATAATTTCTTGAAAGTACCTTTACGGCAACCTTACGCTTAAGTTTAAGATCTTCTCCAAGGTATATATCGGCCATCCCCCCGGAGGCGATTTTTTCAACTATCCTGTATCTATTTAATATTAATGTTTCTTTATCAAAATCCAAATCTATATGATCTTTCTAGAACCTGACTACAATGACTGTGATATTATCATTTCCACCTTTTTTTAAAGCATTTTTAATAAGTTTCTTTACAGTATTTTCAGGTTCCGGGTATTTTTCTGATAATTTTAAAATAATCTCATCTCTTACCATAGAGTTTAGTCCATCAGAGCAAAGAATGAGGGAATCCCCTGGAAGAATTTTTAAGGTCAAATAATCAGGACTCACTTCATCAGATACTCCAAGCACATTTGTAAGGAAGTTCCTTTGGGGGTGGTCAAAAGTCTCTTCATAAGTGATTTCCCCCCGGCGGTATAGTTCACCGACAAAGGTATGGTCTGATGTAAGAAGATCAATATTTTTATCCCTGCAAAGATATGCCCTGCTATCACCTATATGAGTGATATGGATATTTTCCTCATATAAAAAGCAAGCGGTAAAAGTAGTGCCCATTCCAGAATATTCAGTATCTATTAGTGATTTTTTAAATACCTCATCATTTGCTAGCTCGATAGATCCTAGCATGGTATTTTTAATAAATCTTCCCTGCATCCTGGATTTACTATTAATGCTTTCTTCAAAAGATCTTACAAATGTATCAACCGATAAGTTGCTGGCAATTTCTCCAGCACGGTGTCCTCCCATTCCGTCAGCCACAATAAAGAGTTTATCTTCAGCATAGAAGCTATCCTCATTATTCTCACGCATATTACCTATATCTGTGGCACCATAGTATTTCATGGTAAATATTATATTTTATTATGGGTAATTATTGAAATAGTCATTAAAGTATTTTTTAGATACATAATAGCCTCCATAATAAAACTAAAATCTGATTTACTTAAACAATAGGTTTATAGTATTATATGGTGTGCAAATATATGGATTTATGACTGGGCGAATGGCGGAGGCGGTTCACCTAGCGTAGGCCATATAAATCCAGAGAATACACCACTAGTATTTGCAGATGTCGAAGTTAATCCAATTGACATAGATCTAACATTCAGAAAGAAAATCAAAGTTATTTAACTATAGAAAGCCCGGCATGCCAGGCTTTTTGCATTCGAAAAAGATTTAAACTGGAAGTTATATGATGAGTAAAGATAGCTTAAGGGA
>JALHTA010000049.1 GCA_022865545.1 Actinomycetota bacterium
GCCTGGTTAGTATTTGCAGGAACTCTACAGCCTGCTTAACAATAAAATATATTATAAGATTACCAAGGATATCTTCAAGTAATATAGTTCAATTCTCAAATTTAATGGTTATGTTCCACTATTCCATATCCTCCAGTAACGGGATCCTTAAAAATCAGACATTCAGGTGGAAAAAAACTAAGAAGACTAAATAGAACTATGTTTACAATTATTATTATCCCTCCAATAATATTGAGGTATAACCTTCTTTCCTTTATAAGCATTAATCTATAGCTTACTATCTGTGCAACAGCTATTGCAATAATGAATATCACTATATCTATAGCAAGGCTCTCTATTTTAAATATAGATGTATATCCATAAAAAAGAACAGAAATTACAGCAGGAATTACCAGAAATGAAATACCTTTTGCAAAGAAGAAATTCTTTACTTTCTTTCTAAATATAAAGAACTCTATGACTCCCCAAGCAAAAGCTGGCCAGAAGCCTATTTTAAAATGCTCCCAGGTACTTTCATTTACTCCGCTTATAATAGCCATTGGTGTCCATTCACCACTTAGCTCAAAAGTAAAATGAAGAAGCGAACCAATTAAAACCGTAAAAAGAATTCCAAACATTTCCCAGGATAGTATTTTTTTCCTATTCATAAATTACTCCTAAACATTTTTAAACAATATAATTCATTATAAGAAAAATCTATTTATCTCTCAATATTCCAATTCCAGTATACCCAGCCAGAGTAAACATTTATTTTACTTGGCTATTAAAATAATCTTTCAGATTAATTAATTGCCTTAAAAAAAGGTTTGAAATTTCGCAACCCGGGCCAGCCAGTAAGATATATTTGTCAAAGAAAACTTAAAACTTTATATATTGATTATTTTCTATAAATCCACTTTATTTACCCAAAATTGATTAATCTTAATTATAGGCATATATTATTGGTATCGATATCAAGTATATTATCTTTGCAGAAATAATGATTCAAATACTAAATATGTTTTCCAATCATTTTATATTTTAAGAAAATGTGATTAAGCAGGATGTATTATGGAAAATTATGAAATAAAGGTTACTAAAAACGGTCCTTATCTTGTATCAGGAAATATATCAATAACCAAAGAAATTATAGCATCAGATAAAGATGGTTATCCAATCAAATATATTACGGAGAAGCACTACAAGGATAAAAAAACTTATGCCCTATGCCGATGTGGCAAGTCAAAAAATAACCCATATTGTGACAATACACATACAAAAATTAGCTTCGATGGCACTGAGACCGCCAGCAAAGAAAAACATCTTTTACAGAAAAAAAAGACATCTGGTCCTGAACTTATTTTAGATGATTTTCCAGAACTTTGTGCATCTGCACGATTCTGTACAAGAGCAGGTGGAGTTCGAGAACTTACTAAACATTCTGATGATACTGAGTCAAAGAAAATTGCAATTCAGGAAGTATGCAATTGTCCCTCTGGCAGTTTAGAAATATCTAATAATAAAACAGGCAAATTAATAGAACCTGACCTCAAACCTTCAATAAGTATATTGGAGGACCCTGATAAAAAAGTTAGTGGACCAATACGTGTAAAGGGTTTTATACCAATTGAATCATCTGATAAAAACCTATATGAGACAAGAAACCGTGTAACACTTTGCCGTTGTGGTAAATCAGATAATAAACCATTTTGCACTGGTAATCACATTACTTCAGGATTTGTGGATGATAATAATGTAACTAATGGGTAATAAAATAAAGGAAGTAACCCAACAATACCTTAATGGCTTTTACGGGTATAGTTAAAAATAGAAACTCAAAAGGAGGAAGAGAATGTCAACTGAAAAAAACAAGACTATACAGCGCCGTTTTCAAGATATCTGGAACAAGGGAGACTTTAGTATTATAGAAGAGATTTGGGACAAAGATTTTGTAAACCATAATGTAAAAGCTAAGGGTTTTGAAAGTATAAGACAATTTGTCACAGTTTATCACAATGCTTTTCCTGATGTAGAGTTTAAGATTGATGACCAGATTGCTGAAGGGGATAAAGTAGTAATGCACTATACGATAACCGGTACTCATAAAGGTGATTTTCAGGGTACCGCACCCACAGGTAAGTCAATAAAGATAACAGGTATTGCCATCCACAGGATAGCCAATGGTAAGATTGTGGAAATCTGGGCTAATTGGGATGCTTTGGGTTTAATGCAACAGCTTGGTGCAATCTCTATGACAGGTCAAAAATAATAAAATTGTAATATTTAATCGGTTTCAAATTAATTCAGGTATAAAAATATTCTCACTTAATAGGAATATCTTGGTTCTAACTTTGTCTAATGTCCTCTATTAATTCTGTTATAGGCTACTTCTTTTTTGCTATATTTTTAGACCTGCCAAAATAGAATCTTCTAACAAGCAAAGATATTACCAATATATATAATACATATCCTATTGTCTCCAGTAGGGAAGGTGAAGGATTATATCCAAATAATGATCTCAGTATTCCACCGAATACACTGTCCTTACTCAAAATACTTCCCAGATCATAAATATTATCTTTTATTATTGGTATGATTCCAGCTTCCTGGAATTCATGTATGGCGGTAGAAAAAAGTCCTCCAGCAATTGTCATGATGAGTATTCCTGTAAATTTAAAGAATGCTGAAAGATTTATTCTCCTTGTGGATATAAAAAATATTATAGCCAGGACTATAGAAGATAAAATCCCTAAAGTCCCCCCTATTATAAGCTCTGAAGAGTTTGCCTGATAACTAATGGCCCTAAAAAATAAAACAGTCTCAGCCCCTTCCCTAAATACCACAATAAAACCTAAGAATAGAAGACTGAATACTCTTCCTTTATCTACTGCCTTTTCAACCGATACTTCAATATCGCTTCTAATACTTTTAGCCTGTCTGTTCATCCAGAATATCATATAGGTTAGTACCACTACTGCCAGTAGCATTACTATGCCTTCAAAGATCTTTTCAACTTTTCCTTCAAATCCTCCGAGTAGGAGTTGGAATATATAAGCAAGTCCAATACTTAATACAATGGCAAAAACTGTCCCGTAAATTACATGTTTAACATATTTTTTTTCTCCAATTTTTACCAGATAGCTTATTATGATCCCGATGACTAAAAAAGCCTCGAGACCTTCTCTGAATGCTATAAAAAAGCTTGACAACATTTTATTTTCTCCCTAATAATTAGTCTTGTATATATTTATTAGTTGTGCCTAACTATATTAAAATAAGTTGGTCTTGTCAAGTATTAATTGGGAGATATTATTAATTATATTAAATTATATTTTATAGGAACGGATATTGGCACATATAGCAAGTTTATGTCCAGTCCTTGCATTTCTTATTTTAGATATTACTATAGTATTTTGGAATCCTGTCTTTTCCATAAGCACTAAAAAATCTTTCTCAGGAAGTGCTCTACCGATACATCTAAATAGATCATTTATATTATTGATAATATCTTCAGGAAGCTTATCATTTAAGACAATCTCACAGAAGACTGTCCGCCCGCCTGGTTTTAGTACCCTGTAAACCTCTGATAAAACTTTTTCTTTGTCTGGAGAGAGATTATA
>JALHTA010000391.1 GCA_022865545.1 Actinomycetota bacterium
AGTTTTACGAAGTCCACACAATTATATATGCAAGTCTAGGAATACCTCCTGTCCCAGAACAATTCCTGCCACTGTCTTACCATCCCAAGATAACCATTATTTAAAAGCATTATTTTAATAGGTATCTTATTGGCAGTTGCTGTTGCAAATTCCTGTGAGACCATCTGGATGCTTCCGTCTCCAGCTATATCGATTACAGTTTTATCAGGCATGCCGATTTTTGCACCGATAGCCGCAGGAAGTCCGAAACCCATGGTCCCGAGGCCGCCTGAAGAAATCAGTGTGCGCGGCTTTGTAAATTTATAAAACTGGGCGGTCCACATCTGATTTTGGCCTACCTCGGTGCATATGATCGCATCTTCATCCGTGAGCTCATCGATCTTTTCAATTATATAACCAGGTTTAATTTTTGAAGAGTTCCCATTATATTTTAAAGGATTATTTTCTTTTAGTTCTGCTATCCTTTTATGCCAGGATTTCTTATCAGCTTTTCCTTTATTTGCTTCCAATTCCCTGTATGCCTTATCAAGGTCTGCAAGTACGTTTTTGGCATCACCTACTATAGGAATGTCTGTATTGACATTCTTACCTATCTCCGCTGGATCTATATCAATATGTATAATACGGGCATTTTTTGCAAATTCAGATAGCTTGCCGGTTACCCTATCGTCAAATCTTACACCTATTCCAATGATCAGGTCTGTTTCAGTAAAGGCTATATTGGCATATTTTGTTCCGTGCATCCCTGCCATACCTAATGAAAGTTTTTCTTTTTCAGAAAAACAACCTTTTCCGAGCAGTGTGGTAATAACCGGGATCTTTGCAGTTTTTATAAAGCTGCGAAGTTCCCCGCTTGCATCTGAAGATACTATGCCTCCTCCTGCAAATACTACTGGCCGTCTGCTTTTATATATACTGTCAGCTGCTTGTTTGATCTGTTTTTGATTGCCTTTAAGGGTAGGCTTATATCCAGGAAGGTTTAATTTAGCCTTCACGCTCTTTTCTATCATTGCATTTGATATATCTACCGGTATATCGATGAGCACCGGACCGGGCCTTCCCGTAGAAGCAATATGAAATGCTTCCTTTATGATCCCTGGAATATCTAAAACATCTTTTACCAGATAGTTATGCTTTGTTATCGGTGCAGTTATTCCTGTTATATCAGCTTCCTGAAAAGCATCGGTACCTATCATGGGAGACGCAACCTGTCCGGTGATAGCTACTATGGGAACCGAATCCATGTATGCATTGGCTATTCCGGTTATAAGATTTGTACCTCCGGGACCTGACGTAGCCATACATACTCCTGTTTTTCCAGTAGCTCTTGCATAACCATCTGCCGCATGAGCAGCTCCTTGTTCATGCCTTACAAGTATATGTCTTATATCGCTGTCAAATAAAGCATCATAAATGGGTATTACCACGCCGCCGGGATAACCAAAGATAACTTCGACTCCCTCATCCTTTAAACACTTTATTAACATCTGCGCACCACTTAACTTACTCATGGTAACCACCCCCTATATTTGTAACAACTTTATAACAATCTAATAATTGCATAATTATAGCATTATCGATTTCATTTTCAATCTTAAAAAATAAATTTATCCTCACCTGAGCACCGCCCCTTCTGCTGCTGACTGGACCAGTTTGGAGTACCTCGAGAGATAACCTTCTTTTATCTTGATCTCCGGCGGACTCCATTTGGAAAGTCTCTCTTTTATTTCCTCTTCAGGCACAAGAAGGTTTATGCTTTTTTTAGAAATATTTATCTCTATCATGTCCCCTTCCTCGACTATGGCAATAGGTCCTCCTGCCTGTGCTTCAGGGGATATATGACCTATGGAAGCGCCTTTTGTGGCCCCAGAAAATCTCCCATCAGTTATCAGGGCAACATCCTTGTCCAGTCCGATACCGGCGATTGCTGAGGTAGGTGCCAGCATCTCCCTCATGCCGGGACCGCCCTTTGGCCCTTCATACCTTATGACTATCACATCACCGGGTTTTATTTCTCCATTCATTATGGCATCCAGTGAATCCTCTTCACTTCCAAATACTCTTGCTCTTCCCCTGTGTTGATACATGGAAGGATCTACCGCTGATCTTTTTACTACACATCCTGATGGTGCCAGATTTCCAAATAGTATCGCAAGCCCCCCATCTTTTAGATAAGGTTCCTTAACAGTATGTATGACTTCAGTATTTTTAATATCAGCCCCGGAAATATTATCAGCAGTATTTTTCCCGGTCACGGTCATGGTCTCTCCATTAAGCATGTCATTTTTATATAATTCATTCATTACTGCTTCTACTCCGCCTGCAGTATAAAGATCCTCCAGATGATGTTTTCCTGCCGGACTCAACTTACATAGATTTGGAGTCTTATTGCTGATCTCATTTACAAGCTCAAGAGAAAATGGTACTTTTGCTTCATTTGCCATGGCAGGAAGATGAAGTATGGTATTTGTTGAACACCCAAGCGCCATATCAACAGCAAGTCCGTTCCTTATTGCTTCTTCATTTACTATATCTCTCGGTTTGAGATCTTTTTCTACCAGTTCCATTATTTTTATTCCGGCAGTCTTTGCAAGCCTGAGCCTTTTAGAGAATACTGCCGGGATCGTCCCATTACCTGGAAGAGCTATGCCTATAGCTTCAGAAAGGCAATTCATGGAATTTGCTGTAAACATACCTGAGCAGCTTCCGCAAGTGGGACAGGCCTCTTCTTCAATTTCTGCCATATCATCATCATTTAATTTTTTTTTCTGGTATTTCCCTATTGCTTCATAGCAGGTACTGTAATCTATATCTTCTCCCTGAAATTTTCCAGCAAGCATCGGCCCCCCGCTTATGACTATTGAAGGAATATTGAGCCTTAGGGCAGCCATTATCATCCCTGGAACTATTTTATCACAGGATGGTACCAGGACCAGTCCGTCAAAAGGATGCGCCATCGAGACTGCTTCTATACTGTCAGCGATGATCTCCCTTGTCGCCAGAGAATATTTCATCCCCACATGATTCATCGCAACACCATCACACACGCCGATAGTGGCAAATTCCTGTGGTGTACCGCCAGCTATCCTTATACCTGCCTTGACTGCTTCAGTGACACTCCTCAGGTGCATGTGACCCGGAATGAGTTCATTAAAAGAATTAACTACACCAATTATGGGCCTGTTTATTTCCAGGTCCGTAAATCCAAGGGATTTAAATATTGAACGGTGAGGTAATCTTGTTATGCCTTTTTTCATACTGTCACTTCTCAATTTTCCTCCTTTTTAGTTGTAATTTATAAAAAACCATATGCAAAACCTAAGCCTTTGAAAGTAGATTACAGGATTTAAAAAAAATGGAGAGAGAAAAATACCCTGCAACTAGGATATAATGCCCACAAGTAGGACAACTATTAGAATAATGACAACGCCAGAAGATACTCCGGTAGTTTTGCAATTTCCAGAGTATGTTTTTTTTACAAATTTTGTAAACATATAGCTAGCGTTTTTCATTTTTCCGTGTCCATATTCCATATCAAAATTTCAGATGCCTAATAATAACATAGATATAAGTCTAAAACAATTAAAGGATCGCCAATTTTTTCAAGATAGGCAAATGGGGTCCAATTTGTTTCATTGAACCCCATTTATATCATTTATCAATTATGATTTCACCCATTCTATTTATTAGATCGGGTGGATATCAATTGAGTATTACATCTTATTACCACAATCACTGCAGAATTTTTCTCCCTCTTTTACGGTACTCCCGCATTTAGGACAGAATTTACTACCGCTTTTTGCTTTCTTTTCCTTAACTTCGGTTTTTTGTGGTTCTACTTTGGGGGTAGCTGCCGGTGCAGCAGTTGCCGCAGCTGCTGGTCTTCTCTTCCTTACCACAACAACTACAATAACTATTATGAGTCCAATAAATATCAATGGCACTACAACAAATACTCCTATTATCAGACCAATTCCCCAGGCTAAATTTCCACTACCTTCTTCTGCCGAAGCATCCGTCGTCCCAGATGTGGTTTCTCCTGTAGTTGCTGATTCAGCAGTAGCCTCCGGTTCGACAATCGTTATTGTCTGCTCTTCTTCTATCGGCACATCCTCCCCGCTGTTTATTCCTTCCTGTGATTTAGACCTATAATCCTGTGCCTGCAGGTGTCTCTGATTGAGGTTTAGGACAGCATTAAAATGCTCAATTGCTTTTGAGAAGTGCTTTAACCTATAGTTTACCAGACCCTGCTTAAATTCCTCATCAATGATCCCGAGTTTGTTTGTCACTCCATTCCTGTTTAGCATCTCCGTAACATCATTAGATGGCCTTAAATAGTTATTTGTATAATCAGTTCCCATTGTAAGTATACCAATTACTTCTCCGTCCTGATTAAGTACAGGACCACCGCTATTACCTTCCCTTGCTGAACCCTGGATCTGCATAACCTCGGTCCCTGAAAGCATTATCTTTCCACTGAGATTGCCATTAGTTATGGTTGGATTAAGAACATTCTGCTGTCCTATATCAGAGGTCCACGGATAACCGATTATGGTCAGTGAATCCTGTATTTCGACCGAAGATGAATCCCCTATCAAAACAGATGAAAGGGACCTTCCTGTCTGGGGCTGGATCTTTACAACTGCAATATCCCTTTGTTCCCATCCACTGTAATCAATGAGTTCGGCCCGGATAAATGTATCCATATCAGTAGGATTATCAGGAATACCGCCATTTGCAGTATTGAACTGGACAAATACTTCCAAATCATAATCTCCGCCGTCATAACCTTCTACCTTTGTATTCTCATAGGCCCAGTTCCAGTCATCATCTGTCCAGCCATCAAGCTGACTGCCATAAGTATCCATAAGATATGTGTAGATAAGATCATATTTAAAATCAGCCGCGCTTATCTCCACCATGTGCCCGGCAGTCACTATATGTCCCGTGTCAGGGTTCACAGAGAAACCCGTACCTACAAAGGCCCAGTAATATGCATTACTCCAGACATTATCCCAGGGATCAAGAACATAGCCCCAGAAATAAGTAGTAATAAAACAAACTGCCGGCTGGGTCAAGATCACCTTGTCCTGTGGTGTCAATTCATAAGTAGTTGGCTGTGCGGATAATATCCCGGCAAAACTTAGTATCATCGCCAGGACAATAATAAATACAGC
>JALHTA010000392.1 GCA_022865545.1 Actinomycetota bacterium
CGAATTTATGGATAAATATGTGTATCGATAAGAAAAGGAAACTCCAAAATTTCCTTTTTCCGGAAGGTATTCACTTAGAAAATAATGAATTTCGAACCACCGAAATGAGTAGTGTTTTAAGGGTTATTGACGATAAAAATTATGCTCAATCAATCTTGGCTGGCCACTGTGGACGATGTTAAAACCAGGATTTTACTGTTAAATAGGGATATTTTTATACCAGAATTGGGTTTTTAATACTTGAGTACTAATAATATCTAATTATTTTCAGAATACGCTGGGGTATTTTTATCAGGATGACAGTAAGCGTCGCACTGCAAAAATATGAGGAATCTCTTTATTTTTTTCTTAATATAATTTAAATTTAACTGGATAATAAGAGAAGCTTTTTCTACAAAAAGTCAAAAGGAGAGGTTGAATTGAAAAAGGTCATCATATCCATTGCTGTCTTCGCCCTGATGATGGCAGCATTCTTTTTACCGTCGAAAGATATCTCTGCAGACCCGGGCAACCTTCTTACAAACGGGGATTTTGAGAGCGGAAGTTTTAATCCGGGATGGTCAGCAACAGACCATACCGTGGTGTTTTTTGATAATACATACGGAGGGGTATTCAGCTATATTGCTGAACTTGATACTCATGCCATACTGGTGGAAGGAAATATCTTTTATATTTATCCAGTCATATACCAGACAGTCTACAATATTACCAGTCCGGACCTTGATTTCAGTTATGACTACTGGAACGTGTTTAGTTCAGGAGTGGTAAGAGTGGCGTTTCACCTAGTGGATTCATCAACAAATATTTCGAAGGGTGTACTTTTGGATACACCGGATAATATTACAAAATGGTCAACAAGAGAGCATAATATTATCCAGTGGTGGAAAGAGCAACACCCTAATGAAAGTATGCCTTCATTTGATGCCGTCAGTGTAATAGTCACCCTGAGGGGTGATGAGCTCGTCAGGTTGTTTGTGGATAATTTCTATTTAGGATACCACAGGGCTTTAGCATCTGTCTCCGAGGAGGTCCAGGAGGTAAAATGGGTCCGTCCCATGCCGATGACCTGCTGGCAGGTATGGATAAACGAAGACAATAACTTCCAGTTTATCTTCTGGTATCCCTATAAGGACAAGAACTGGGTAAGGATATATGATATAGAAGGAAATATGGTATATGAGGTAGAGGTATCATTGGATGACCCAAATATAATAGTAGACCTTCCTGATGGTTTCTATAATGTAAAGACATACCACGACCAGGAACTGCTCCAGGAGTTTTTGGTAGGCAAGCCATAGGTTGTACCAAGACAAAGTTTAGAATAAGTATGGAGTAATTGCCTTAAGTGGCTGGCCACTGTGGACGATGTTAAAACCAGGATTTTACTATTAAATGAGGAAATTATTATACCAGAACTAGGTTTTTGAAGTTAATTAAGTTTTACCCCCCTGTGCTACTCACTATTTATCGGCTGGGGATAGCATACGAAGTTAGAATCAGAATTATTGGTTTAGATGAGGAAATTTTTATAAAAGAATTTGGCTTTTAATATATAATTTTATATAGATTACAGAGCAAGAATAGTTTCACTGCATTTTCCTTTAATATTCCTGAAACTATAACGACTAAGCAACCTTCCTATCAAATTTTAATATCTTATGATTTTCTTTCTGTGTAATACTTTTACTTTCCTTTACTTCTAAATCTTTTTTTTCTGATATAATGCTTTTTCCTTGAAATAACCCTCCCTTTTCTATAGATAGCATCGCTTTCTCCTGAATTAAATTACCTATGAAGCTTCCACTAGGTGTAATTTCTATCAATCCTGATGCTGTTATTTCACCTTTAAGATACCCTGCTACTACAATATCCTTAGCTTTTACCTTAGATTCAACTTTTCCTTCTTTTCCAATTACTAGTACATCTTTAGATATAATATCTCCAACTATAGTACCATTAATTCTAACTGACCCCGGAAAGCTTATTTTTCCTTCAATTTTAACTCCTTCACCAATTACAGTTAAAGAATTAGCCCCATTATTTTTAGAAAACACTATTTCCCCCTTAATTCTTAAATCATAGACAATAATGAATATATTATTACATAAAAGTATTATTAAATATATATATTAATTTGTCAATATATTAATTAATGTAGATAAAATAAATATCATATCCATAATCTGTTATAGATATGTTATGGTTTTTCCAAGTTTAATTAACTGCGCTAAAACTCTTATCCCTAGAAATTAAACAAAATAAGTATCAAATAGGCAGGAACTGCTTTGTTTTTTATTTTAAATTTTTAAAAGTGACATAATATTCTGATATTACAGTTTCTAAAGAAGACAAATTAAATTAAAAAATAAAAATAATAAATCCCAAATTTAGCCATTAAATCTTAATTATACCTATCCCCACGATTACCAGGATGCATCCTAAGACACTCGAATCAGCTTGATAATATAATATATTAATAACCTCAAACTATTGTCCATATGGGCTTCTAGATAAATATTAAAAATACTTGAGTATTAAAGAAGAAAATCAGCTTAGATATTATTTTTAAATAAAATTAATATATGTTTTTGAATGATTTAAATAAAAAATCATAATTTGAAAAGATAAAATTATTTAAAATCTATATTTTTTATAACAGTTTCGACAATTTTGATTGCATTTTCCCTATTTTTGAATCCCCCTGCTTGTAATAATAGTTCAACTACAGCTTTTTGGTGAATACCATCTCGCAGCTGCTTTGCGATAAGATTCTCAAGTTCACGAAGATAGCCTTTTCGTTTGGTGGTAATAATAAAGCTTTTTTCCTTAAATTCTAAGCTTTATACTAAATTTCCTTTTTCTATCTTTATATCGTTTCTATTAATTTCTTTTAATGCCTCATCATAGTTTAAAAGTTTTCTTTTTGAGCCTTTAAACTGCAAAACAGAATGTGAATTCACTAAGGCAAGCTTAAGTGATGATTCCATATCACTGGTTTTTATCATTCCAGCAAGAAAGGACGAAGAAAAGCTATCTCCTGCTCCAGTAGCTTCAACCACTTTGATGTCTTGAGGAAAGATTTTAAAGTAAATACCACTATCATCAGCACCATAGACTGGGTTTTCTCCATCAGTTATTATGGCTATCTCGGGTCCTAGTTTTTTTAAACTCCTTATTTTTTCTAAAGGTTCACCTTCTCCTGCTAGAAGAGAGGCTTCTTCTTTGTTTAATATTAAGATTTGGGTGTTTTTTAATATATTTTTCGTATATTGCTTTCCCTTTTCGCAAAGATAGTTGCTGGGATTAAAGCATATCTTAATTTTATTTCTGAAAGCAAAATTTGAGAGCTTTTCTAAAGTTTTAAAGGATTTATCCAGCATGCTTGAAAAATAAAACCATTTGGTTTTTAACCTTTCCAGATCTATTTCTGAAAAATCTAAACTATTATTGGCACCCTTATAAATTAATATCGTCCTTCTTTTTTCTAGACTATCTAAAACTACTGAATAGCCGGTTTTTTCTTCTGGATCTTGGCTTATAGAACCTAAAAAATCTATATTTTTATCTTTTAGTTCATTTAGAATCCTTAAACCGTTTTCATCATTTCCAACTTTACCAATATATGCGACCTTTAAGCCTAACCGGGAAAGAGAAGCTGCAGAATTGGTACCTCCTCCACCAGTAAAAAAATCAAGATTATTTACAAGTAATTTTGCTCCCACTGGATAGGAAATATAACCTTCTTCACTATCTTTTGTTTTTATAGATATGGATTCAGAGCTATCAGTATATAGAAATACATCAATAGTACCTGAACCTACTGTTATTACATCATACATTATAGTTGATTCTTTCTTTGTTTTTATGTTGATTGGCTACAAACTCCATAGCTTCTTTTACTTTTTTATCCTTCCCTAAATAATATTTATTTAAGGGTTTTAACTTTTCACTCAACTCATAGACCAGAGGTATGCCCAGGGGGATATTTACTTTTGCAATTTCACTACTGCTTATTTTATCAAAGTGCTTTACCAGAGCCCTAAGACTGTTCCCATGGCCTACCAATAGGACCTTTTTCCCAGATTCAATATTGGGAGCAATAGTTCTGTACCAATATGGTAGAATCCGATTGACTGTATCTTGTAGAGATTCTGAAATAGGCAGTTCTTCTTGGTTTAGATTAGAATATTTAGGATCACTACCTGGATATCTACTATCATTTCTATCAACTTCAGGGGGGCGGGTTTCATAACTTCTC